>JACMPN010000031.1 GCA_014377495.1 Candidatus Sericytochromatia bacterium | reverse complement strand
TGGTGCCATCATGAGCGATCATTCCCCCAGTTCGCCTGACGCAGCGGATGCCGAAAGCCTCGTCCAGAGCTATCAGGGGATGCCGTCTCGCCGGACCATCAGGGTCAGCGAGCGCTGTACCGTGATCGGCCGAGGTCAGCCCATGGCATACGCCGATACGGATGTCACCGGCGAGACCGAAGAAGTGGGCCCATTTGACCACTGACGGCAAATCTTGCGACATTGGGCGCACTGCGGCGTTTGTCGACCCGGGCACGGCTCTGTCCGATGAGTTGCATATCCTCCTCGTCATTGCCCGTAATTGGCACGGTGAAACGCCATGACCTCGATGCCGACAGATTACGAACAGCTCCAGCGCTGGCTCGGTGAGCCGGAGGGGAGTCGTTTCGAGTTCAAAGAGGCGAAACAGAACTACCACTTCGATAAACTGGTGGACTATTGCGTGGCGCTGGCCAATGAAGGCCGCGGCAAGATCATCCTGGGTGTAACGGACCGGCGGCCACGGCTGATCGTCGGCACCACTGCGTTTCCCGAGCCTGGCCGGACGGAGGCGAGTTTGTACGACCGGCTTTCCCGTCGGATACCCGTCGAGGAAGTGCAAACCGCCGACGGTCGGGTGCTCGTAGTGCATGTACCTGCCCGGTTGCCGGGGATGGCGTGGGAGATCAAAGGGCGGTATTTGAAACGGGCTGGCGACGATCTGACCGCCATGACCGCCGACGAACTGCGTGCGATCTTCTCGGAAATCGGCCCCGACTTTTCGGCCGAGCCATGCGTGAATGCGGCGCTTGCCGACCTGTCATCGGCGGCGATCGGTGCGTTTCGATCCCGCTGGGCCACGAAAACCCGCGACGAACGGAAGCTGAGCTGGACGGATGCGGATACTCTGACGAACGCCGAATTGTTAGTCGACGGTCAGATCACCTATGCGGCGCTGATTCTGTTCGGCACTCGGGCGGCGCTGGGGAGGCGACTTGCTCAGGCGGAAATCGTGAACGCCATCCGTCAGGGTAAGCCCTTGCCAAGTTTTGCAGGCACCTCCGCTCACGAGGTGCGCCTCACCCTGGACGGCCTGGTAAAGAGCCCGGAATTTGTGCGATTCATGGAGCGGATCGGTGAGGAAACGCTGCGCACGTTCTCGACGTACGACTTCCTCGTTTTGGATTATCTGCACCGAGGGCAGCCATTGCCGGAACACCTGAGAGCCCTCTGTGCCAGGGTTGCTTGCTACCGGCGTCGTGGAGTCGGTCGGCCGAGGCAAATACATGCTGTCGAAACGCCTGCATGCGGCGCTGGGCGCCAAGGGTGTCTACACACGGAAGCGTGGGCTCGACCGCGAGACCAACAAGGCACTGTTGATGAGACACATCGCCGAAAGTGGCGCAGAGGGTGCACCGTATAACGAATTGGCTCAGGTGCTGCCGGGACTGTCACGAGGGCAAATCCAACGCTTGCTTCAGGCACTGAGGGAAGACGGTCGGATCGCCGTGCAGGGGAGCAGGAAATTCGCCCGCTGGGTCGTGGTCTAGGCCGTCGCCATTCACGCAATGTTATGCTCGCCATCTTCGGTCCGCATGCAAAGCGACGGCTCAAATTCATGCAAGCAGCGCACGTCATTGCCGAGGTCGCTGCGCTGCCCTCATGGCTACAACGCCGCCACTGTGTGAGATCCAGCCCGCTCAGTGTGGGAGTGGGAGGTTGCAGTGTTTGGCCTGCTCTCTTTGCTCGGTTTTTTTGTAGCGAGCATAACCGAGCAAAGAACCGAGCAAACGGGTCGGTCGTGGCCATGCTCGACAAAGGCTTGCTGCGGGAAATCGGCAGCGGCTCGACCCATCCTCACGGGCGTTCCGGGGCGAGTTGTGAGGTGATGGTCGTTAGTCGGCGGTAAGGTTCGTGGGGGATGGATCCCCATCGGGCCTATCGACTTGGCCACGCTCGATCAACAGCAGTTCATAGCCGGCCTGGTCCAACGTACAGTCAACCAGTTCCAAAAACTGCGCTTTCGTCACCTGGCACTGGCGGGCCATCCTGGCGAGCAGGGCATCAGGAACGACCTTCATTTTTGGTGTGTGGCTCAGTTTGGTTTTGACCGGAGACTTCTTGCCCCCACGCGTGTGATAGATCAGGTAAAGGTGGTCCCGATTGTCGGCGGCAAAGCCTTTGCGCTGAAGTGCTGCGGCAATATCGGCTTTGTCACGTGGCATGGTGTATCGGTTCCTCGATGCGATGCAGCAGCGTGAGGCGGAGCGCTTGGGCAGCACTGGTCAGGCGCTCTGGCTCTTCTTGAGCAAACTCATCCCAAAGCAGCATCAGTTGGGCGTCAATCTCGTCAAGTAGCTCGTCACGCGTGTACGCAAAGGCGTCCAAACCTAGTTCGGGAGCCATAGCCACGAATAGTTGGCCACTGTCTTCGTCAAGCGAGGGCAGCACTGTGAGTGGCGGCGTCAGTCGCAGCATGCGCCCGCCGGCCTCCACCGTTTCGATCGTCATCGGGGACAGGTCCACAGCTTCGATGCGAGTGACCTCGCTCAGTTTCTCGGGGTTACCTTGGCTATCAAGCACAAAGCGCCCGGTCACTTGGACGTTGTCACGCCGATTTTCAATCATGACACCTTCGATGTCCGGATCGTAGACGCAGTCAATTTCCCGTCCTGTCGGACGATACAGGACACGGAGCGTGTTGGCAGCAAAGTCGATTTCCTGCAACTCGCCGATGATGCTCATCACGGCTTCATCCCCGACGGTCGCCGCCTGCAACCAAGTGGACACGTGCCTGGCGGCACGGGCATCCAAGCTGACCTCATCCCGCCCACCGGCCCGAAAGCCGAACCCCCACCGCTCCCCAGCCTTTGGAAAATACGCCAGCATCTGTCGCATGAGGCGGGTGCGGAACGACCCGTCAGGCACAAGTTGATAAAAACGATCCCACACATCGACCGAGACGGCCGCCAAAAGCTCTTGAAATGTTGCCAGCATCTGCTCAGGGTGGAGACTTGGTAAGACCGGCAAATCCATTTGGCCAGTGCCAATGACGATGGGCACGGCGAAGCTGCCAGCTTGCGGAACCAGGGCGCTCAAACGGTAAGTGTCACGCAGTTGCTGTGAAGGCTGGAACCGGCGCTTTGCGGCCAGCCGTGGATCCTGTGCTGCGGCCAGCAGGTAGACCGTTTGCTGCATGCCGTCCAATACTCTGGCCAGCACTTCAAACGAGACGGAATTGTCATGCGTCTCCGCACCCGTAATGCGCAAATCTGCGTCGTGCAGCGGACCTGTGGCATCAGCCATTTATCGTACCCCCGCCAATAGTATAGAAGGTGACCAACCCAACCAAAAACTCCGGCAAGGCATGACCTTGGCGACCATGGCTGCCCCCGTATACAGGCACCGCCGCTGCGTACGCTACTGTGGGGCGTTTGCGCGCCCCGCCACCGGGTGGGAGACTCTCCAGGTAAGGCGTCGAGCTCCCCAGGTAACGAAGGAGACTCCCCAGGTAACGAAGGAGACTCCCCAGGTAACGAGGTGGACTCCCCAGGTAAGAGCCGCATCCCCGTCATGCCGTGTTGCTGGAGCTGTGACAGGCTGTGACACTCAGCTGTGACAGAACCGGATGCTTGCTGCCAGTTGGGTGCGAGTTAAGCAGGAAGCCCCTGTTGGCGCTCTCCAGCACCGGGCGTTCTGGACGAGTTGGGAGCCGAGCGCTGCAACCAGTCTGAAAAAGGCTGTGTCGAATAAATCGAATATTGCGGATATGTCGGTTAAGTGCTACGGTCATTGCCCGCCAGAGAGGCGGCTTGGGAGGATCACATGACGGCCCTGACTAAGTCGGTTGCCCCGACTGCGGCAGAGTTCCAGGCCATTCGAGCCCTAGAACGGGCGTTCACCTCGGACAGTCAGGCACGCCTGATCGCTCCAGACGGCACTGAGATGGTGCTACCAAAGTCGGTACACGAGGTCCTGCATTTGGTACTGACCGCCTTAGCCCGAGGCCAAGAAATCACGATCGTGCCAACCGCCCTTGAGCTGACGACTCAAAAGGCCGCTGAAATGCTGAATGTGTCTCGGACCTTTTTCTGCAAGCTTCTGGCTGAGGGGGAAATCCCGTTCCACATGGTCGGCAGCCATCGGCGCATCAGGGTCGAGGATCTGGTCACCTATAAGGATGCCAGGGACAGCACCCGTCAAAGCAAGCTAAAGGAATTGACCGAGCTTGCGCAGGATATGGGCGGCTATACCTAGTGTTCTCCACGTTTCCCGTCGTCCTGGTTGCGTGTTCTATCTACCCGCTCGATCTGAGGTATACGCTGCTTCGGGCAGCGGAACGTGACCTTTTTCGGGTCGCAGCCATCGACTCGCATGCGTGGGGCACGGGTCACGACGACTTGACGAGTTGGCACGTCAGGCCGGTGGCGTCATGTCCGAGGCGAAAGCCAAGGCGGCTCGAAAGAACGGACAGAAGGGCAGCGACCGAACAATGCCAAACGAGCATATCGTTTTGGGATTCTCTCCTCCAGCGGACCGCGTTGACTGAGCTATCATAGCCATATGAGTACTGATATCGAGACCGTTCTATATCGCTCGATGCGGTCGAGTACGGAGCAGTTGCCAGTCTGTGGGGACTCTGCCCGCCATCTTGGTGTTCGTGTCCCTGGTGATATTCAGCCAGACGATGATGGGACGGTGCTCCCTCGCCGAGGCGGGATGTCGGTATCACCCGATGATCCATCCGGGCTGCCATTACACCGTCTACCTCAGTCACTTGGCGGTGAAGGTGTCGACCCGCTCTTTCGGATGACGGTCAGAGACCTGGGACGATCGCTGGCCTTCCGGCGGGATCCCAAGCATCCCGGAACTCATGGATTCATCGAGCCTGAAACGCCAACGCTCCTGACAACCTATCGTGGGGAGCTTTGCGGGACGGCTCCGGTTTGGAGGCTATGACAGCGATGTCTCAATTGCCACGCTATCAGTCCCTACTGGACCAGTTGCTATGGAAGCGGGCTGTCGGATCGTTTCCAGAAGCAGAGGAGGACGATTTGCTGGAGCAAATGGATGCCGTGTGGTGGAACCTGACCGAAGCTGAAATTGGCGTCGTCAAACAAAGTCATGCCGATGCAAAGAAGATTACATCGGCGGCTGAGCTGGACTTGGTCGATGAAAACATGGATGGGCCGTTTCGTTTGCCGAGAAGGGCTGCCTAATGTACTTAACCGCCCAACGTGTCGTCAGTAGCCAGAACGTCGGTGGTATCAATTCCTATTTGAGCTCGGACGACCCATTCATTGCTAGAAACACCTTGGATCCGAATGTTGCAAACCACCTCGGCCAGGTGCAGCTAAAGAGCGAAGAATTGTCTCCAGGTGGCAATCGCGTGAGAAGTTACTTGGACATTGTCGCTCCCGAGACCGCAACCATCAGTGCCATCGAGGCGGCGTTTGAGCACTTGCTGACTTCGATCGCTCCGGACGATTTTCGTGCCAATGAAATCATGCTTGGCGACAAGGTCCTGTTTCGTTTTGGTCTAGATCAAGCGTTGGCTAGGTCCTGGAGGCGAGAACTCAAAGAGCTGTTTGACAGGGCAATGGCCCTTGCCCCAGGCATTCACTAGGGCCGACCGAGGATCAACGGGTATTATCATAGAGGGCTTGGTCGCCAGGATTTACCGAGCCTTACGATCGTCGGCACCACAATACGCCGCCGCCCGGATGATTTTTTCTTCAAACCAGCCATTAGCATTGCATCAGGAACCATGGCATGAGCAATTTTGCCTTTCTCCAACAACAGTGGCCCGACCTTTTTGAAGCCGCTTTCAAAGCCGAGTCCCTGGCCTACCCGGACCCACGGACGGCGTGTTTCTACGCCCGGCGGGGATTGGAAGTGGCCGTGCAGTGGCTCTACAAGTACGACAGTGCCCTAAAGTTGCCCTATCAGGACAACCTGAGCGCCCTGATCTACGAGCCGACCTTCCGGGACACGGTCGGCCATGCCCTCCACGCCAAGGCCCGGGTGATCAAGGAACTGGGCAACCTGGCTGTCCATAGCCGCAAGCCGGTGCGGGACATCGACGCCGTGACGGCCATCCGGGAGCTGTTTCATTTCGCCTTCTGGATCGTCCGCACCTACAGCCAGAGCGCCAAGCCCGCCGATGAAGCGACCTTCGACCTGGCGATGCTGCCTAGGGAGACACCCGCCCCGCCCAAGACGATCGAGCAGCTCCAGACGCTGGAGCAACAGCTCGCCGACAAGGATGTCACGCTGACGACGCTGCTGACCGACAAGGTCGCCCTGCATGCGGAGCTGGCCCAGTTGCGGGCGGAGATCGCCGAGGTCAAACAGACCAACAGCGTCAAGCCCGATACACACGACTACTCGGAAGCCCAGACCCGGGACTACTTCATCGACCTGCTGCTGAAAGAAGCCGGCTGGGGGCTCGATCAGATGCGGGATCGGGAGTACCCGGTCACGGGCATGCCCAACACGAAGGAACAGGGTTTCGTCGATTATGTCCTCTGGGGAGACGACGGCAAACCGCTGGCCCTCGTCGAGGCCAAGCGGACCAAGCGTGACGCCAGGGTCGGCCAGCGACAGGCTGAGCTTTACGCTGATTGTCTGGAGCACATGTACGGACAGCGGCCGATCATCTTCTACAGCAACGGCTACGAGCACTGGATGTGGGATGACCTCTGCTACCCGCCCCGCCCGGTGCAGGGCTTCCTGAAGAAAGACGAGTTGGAACTGCGCATCCAGCGGCGCACGATGCGCTTGCCCCTCGGCGACGTGCCGATCAACGAGGCCATCGCGGACCGCTATTACCAGACCCGGGCGATCCGCCGCATCGGCGAAGCCTTCGAAAATGACAACGACCGGCGGGCGCTCGTCGTGATGGCCACGGGTGCCGGCAAGACCCGCACGGTGGTGGCGCTCTGCGACCTGCTCATGCGGTGCCACTGGGTCAAACGCGTCCTGTTCCTGGCGGACCGGACGGCCCTGGTCAAACAGGCAGCGAATGCCTTCAAGGGCTTTCTGCCCGGCTCGGCCCCGGTCAATCTGGTCACCGAAAAGGACACGGAGGGGCGGGTCTACGTCTCCACCTACCCGACGATGATGGGCCTGATCGACGAAACGAAGGACGGCCAGCGCAAATTCGGCATCGGGCATTTCGACCTGGTGATCATCGACGAGGCCCACCGTTCGGTTTATCAGAAGTACCGGGCGATTTTCGATTATTTCGATGCGCTGGTGGTCGGCCTGACGGCCACGCCCATGGATGAGATCGACCGCAACACATACACGTTGCTCAACCTGGAAACGGGCGTGCCGACAGACGTCTACGGCCTGGATGCCGCGGTCAGGGACGGTTACCTCGTGCCTTCCAAGGCCGTGTCCGTCCCGCTGCAGTTCCAGCGGGAAGGCATCCGCTACGCTGACCTGCCCGACGAGGAAAAAGACCAGTGGGACGCCCTGGAATGGCGCGAAGAGGGCGGCATCCCGGACCAGATCGGCGCCGATGAGGTCAACCGCTGGCTGTTCAACATCGACACGGTCGACCAGGTTCTCATGCACCTGATGACCCACGGTCAAAAGGTGGCGGGGGGCGACCGTCTGGGCAAAACGATCGTGTTCGCCAAAAGTCACGACCATGCCGTATTCATCGCCGAGCGGTTCGATGCCAACTACCCGCACCTCAAGGGTGCATTTGCCCGGGTCATCGACTTCAAGACAGAGTATGCCCAGAGCTTGATTGATACCTTTTCGCTGGCCGACAAGGGCCCCCAGATCGCCATTTCGGTGGACATGCTGGACACGGGCATCGACGTCCCGGAGGTGCTGAATCTGGTCTTTTTCAAGGTCGTCCGCTCAAAAACCAAGTTTTGGCAGATGGTCGGCCGAGGCACCCGGCTGTGTCCGGACGTCTTCGGCGCGGGTCAGGATAAAGCGTTTTTCTACATTTTCGACTTTTGTCAAAATCTGGAGTACTTCAGCCAAAATCCCGACCAAACGGACGGGTCGCTTGGCAAGTCGCTGACCCATCGCCTTTTCACCTGCCGTGTCGAGCTGATTGCCGAGCTGGACACCCGACTGGTGAAAGAGTTCGACGGCCAAGAGGCCAATTTGCGGCAAACGACGGCCCAACGGCTGCGCGACGAAGTGGTGGCGATGAACATCGACAACTTCATCGTCCGGCCCAAGCGCCGCTGGGTCGAGCAATTCGCCGAATCCGCTGCCTGGGAAAGGCTGGGG
>JACMPN010000320.1 GCA_014377495.1 Candidatus Sericytochromatia bacterium | reverse complement strand
GCCAATGCCCTGGCCATGACCCAGAACATCAAGCACCGCCACGAGCAACTGTCCCGACAGGTGGAGACGCTCCGCAAAGCGACCGAAGTGTCGGGCATCCTCTATCGCTCGGCTCATGCCGACTACATGGAAGTGCTGATGGCTCGTCGCGATGCGCTGGAAGCTGAGATGGAACTGATCGAGATCATGAAGAAGCAGATGCAGACCATGGTGAACATCTACAAGGCGTTGGGTGGCGGCTGGCGACAGTAGACGTAAACAGGCCCTCAGCGGGCAGTCCCCTGGCAAGCCGGCTACCATTGCATCGACAGTCTGGCACCATTACCCTGCGGCAGGTGTACTCCGGAAAGCAGGAACCACCATGCATGCTTTGATCACAGGCGCCTCATCGGGGATCGGCGAGGGCATCGCCCGGGCCTTTGCCGCCGCCGGTTACGACATCACCCTCGTTGCCCGGCGGGCTGCCGAACTGGAACGGGTGGCGGCCAGTCTGGGGAACGCGATCCGGGTGACCCGGATCCCCTATGACCTGGCGGACCTCGAAGGCATCCCGGACCTGATCGCCAAAGCCGAAACCGCCCTCGGCCCGATCGACGTGCTGGTCAACAACGCCGGCATCCAGGCCTGTGTCCACACGATGGAAACGCCACCCGCCGAGCAGGAGCGGATGATCACGCTGAACGTCTTTGCGCCGCTGCGCCTGACCCATGCGGCCTTTCCCGCCATGAGGGCGCGCGGGCAGGGCACGATCGTGGACATCGCTTCGGTCGCCGCCTTCAACCACGCGACGTACATGACCTATTACAGTGCCTCGAAAGCTGCGTTGGCGGCAGCGTCAGTTTCGTTGCGGGCCGAACTGAAGGAGTACGGGATCCATGTGCTGACGGTGTATCCGGGTCCGGTCCACACCCCGATGGGCGTCAACGGCGTCGCCGCCTATGACACCGATCCCACCAAGGGGCTGATGCGACTCCCCTGGGGCACGACGGACGCCCTGGCGAACCTGGTCCTCAACGCCGTCCGCGGGCGGCAGGACGAGATCGTCTATCCGGGCTTTTACTGGTCCGGCCGGTGGTTCCGCGGCATCAGCCAACGGATCATGGACAAGATGACGCCCAAGGCACGGCGGACCTAGGATCCATGCGGGTGTCTGCCAGGTGCGTCAGTCACCCGCGGCGGGCATTTTGGGAATCTTCCCGTCTGGGCCTTGACTCACGATTTAGAATTAGTCTAAAGTTAGAACTATGCAAGAGACGGTCGTCTGTCGGCAACAGGCGGAACGACGTCGGCGATTCTGAAGGGCCCTATTTTTGGACAGGGTCACCCAGAGTCCAACATCAAAATGAGCTTAAGGAGTGACACGATGTTTACCCCGATCGACAAGACGGTGACCCGGAAGAATCTGGAAGCGGCCTTCGGCGGCGAATCCATGGCCTACCAGAAGTACCTGTTCTTTGCCCGGGTGGCCCGTGAGCTCGGCAACGAGCAGGTGGCGACGCTGTTCGAAGAGACGGCCCGCCAGGAAACGGCCCATGCCTATGGCCATCTGGACCTCCTGTACCCCCGGGCGACGCTGACCATCGAAAAGCTGCTGGAGCTTGCCATCGAGGGCGAAACCTACGAGTACACGACGATGTACCCCGAGTTCCGTCAAAAAGCCGAAGACGAGCAGGACGACAAGGCTGTGGCCGAGTTCCTGCACCAGGAAGCGGAATCCAAGGAGCATGCGGACATCTTCCGGGAGGCCCTGAAAAAGGCTGAAAAGCGGTTTGCCGCCCTCACCCGGGTGGAAGCCCGCCACGCCAAGCAGTATTCCGACACGCTCGCAGCCCTCTAAACCGCTGCCGCCATCCCATTATTCTGAGAGGAAACCCCATGCGCCGCTATCTCTGTGCGATCGACGGATTCATCTATGACGAGGCGAAGGGCGATCCTGCCGCCGGCCTGGCCCCGGGCACCCGTTGGGAGGATATCCCGGCCGACTGGACCTGCCCCGATTGCGGGGCCGCCAAAGACGACTTTGAACTGATCGCCGATTAAAGAGGAAGCCGCCATGTCCAACGTCATCGTCATCGGGGCGGGCATCGCCGGCCTGACGGTCGCCCGCGAGATCCACCGCCTGCAACCGGACCTCCTGGTGACGGTGGTGACTCAGGATGACGGCCACCTGTACCCGAAGCCGCAACTGTCCACCTCGATGCGGCTGAAAAAGACGCCCGATCAGCTGATCCAGCTCCAAGCGGACCAGTTGCGGGCCGAGGGCATCGCCATCCTGGCCGGTCGGCAGGTGACGGCACTCCGGCCCTCGGCCCGGCAGATCGTCCTCAGCGACGGCACGGTCATGGCGTATGGGGATCTCGTCCTGGCCACGGGGGCCTTTCCCTTTGTGCCGCCCATGGCCGGAGACAGTGAGGCTGTGCTGACCGTCAACAACCTGGCGGACTACCGCCGCTTCCGGGAGGCATTACGCCCGGGCGAGCCAGTCCTGATCGTTGGCGGCGGCCTGATCGGGATCGAGTTTACAGCCGATCTCCTGTCTGCCGGCCATACCGTCCACGTCGTCGATCCCGGCACCGGTCCATTGCCCAGACTGCTGCCGCCGATGGCCGGCCAGTTGCTGGCCGAGGCCCTGACCCGGCACGGCGCCGTGTTCCACTGGGGTGAGACGGTGAGCGGGTTACGACGGACCGACGACGGCTGGGAGGCCACCCTGTCAGGAGGGGATACCGTGACGGCCGGGACCGTGTTGTCGGCCGTGGGCCTGCGGCCGAACGTCGCCCTGGCCGAAGCGGCCGGATTGCCCGTGGACCGGGGCATCCAGGTGAACGAGCGCCTGCAGGTGGCGGAGCATGTCTATGCCGTCGGCGATTGTGCCGTGATGCCGGGGGGCCTTTACCTGCCTTTTATCAAACCGACCCAGGAACAGGCCCGCCACATCGCCCGGGCGATCGCCACCGGGGAGGACCGGCCATTCCAGATGCAGAACTACAGTATCGTCGTCAAAGTGCCGCAATGGCCGATCATGTCGACGACGCCCACCCCCACAGAGACGGGCGTCTGGGACGAAAGCGCCACGGCAACGGGCAGCCGGTCCGTGCTCCGGACAGCCTCCGGTGACCTGCAGCGGGTGGTCCTGACGGGCGATCAGGTGATGCAGATGGGTGAATGGCTGCCTTTGGCGCCCAGCCTGCTGGCCACTGAGCCCGTAGCCACCTGAGCACAAGCAGCCTCAAAGCCCTGATAGTGACATAGCGTTGTCCTTATCGTGGGCCTGACGTTCCCGCAACTCCCTACCTGAAGGTTCAACGCAAGGGGGAACGAGGTGAAACAACCGTCGCGTCACGCCCCGGCAACATCACAGGATAAGTTTGTAGCCGACGCCCCGGACCGAGACGATGTGGATGGGCTCGGCCGGATCCGGCTCACAGAGCCGTCGCAGCCGCATGATGAAGTTGTCGACGGTCCGGCTGCCCGACGGCGGGGCAAACCCCCAGGCCGCCTCCATCAGGTCCTGACGGGTGACGGCCTTGCCGGCATTTTTGACCAGGCAGGCCACGACGGCCGCTTCGATCGGCGTCAGGCTGATCGTCCCTTCGGGGGTCTGGGCTGCGTAGGCCTGCAGGTTAAACGTGGCATGCCCGATGGCGACCGTCGGCGCCGCTTCGGGCGCGGGCCCCGCCTGGGTCCAGCGCTGCCGCCGCAACAGCACACCGACCCGCGCCAGCAGTTCGTCAAGATCAAAGGGCTTCGTCAGGTAGTCGTCACCACCGAGGCGCAGACCGGCGACCTTGTCGCGGTTTTCGGCCTTGGCGGTTAAAAAAAGTACCGGCGTGTAGTTACCGGCCTGACGCAGGGCCTGGCACAGCTCGAACCCGTCCATCCCCGGGATCATCACGTCGAGGATGATCAAATCGAAGGCCTGCCGCTCGCCGATCAGGGCCTCATGCGCCCTGACGCCATGGGGAATGACGCTGACGGTATGCCCCTCCATCTCCAGGTTGAAGCGCAACCCGCTGGCGATGTGCGCCTCGTCTTCGACCAACAGGATCTTAGCCATGTGCGTCCACGCTCGTCATCCCGGCAGCCTGCGGAAGTTTCACGGAAAAGGTGCTGCCCTGGCCCTCACCCGGGCTGGAAACCGTCACCCGCCCCCGCAAATTCTTGACCGTCTCCTTCACGATATAGAGGCCGAGCCCCGTGCCCTTGCGGCTGCTGGACGCCTCGTCGTTGCCCCGGAAAAACCGCTGAAAAACCCGCCGCTGGATGGCCCTGGGAATGCCGATCCCCTGATCGCTGACAAGGATTTCGACCATTTTGCCGTCGTTCCGCCAGCTGACGGCAACGTGGACCGGTGCGTCGGAATACTTGATGGCGTTGTCCAGCAGGTTGTGGAGCACCAGTCTCAGTTCGACGGACCGGGACCAGACGGCCAGATCCGCCCCCTCCACTGTAAGCCAGCCAACGGGCAGCCTGTGCTGATGGGTCAAATCGCTGGCCACCTGTTGGACCAACGGCCGCAGGGCCACCGCCCCCATCTGGGTGGACGGCTGGGGCTGATCCCGCCGTGCCGCCTCGAGGACCTGCTCGATCAGGCGACTGAGGCGGCCCACGTCGCTGAGCATCAGGGTGACGAACTCGGCCCGTTTGTCTTCGGGCAGGGCCCGCCGCTGCAAGGTCTCCAGGTGCAGCTTGATCGAGGTGAGGGGCGAGCGCAGCTCATGACTGACCGCGTCGATGAAGTTCTGCTGGTACTGGTTTGTTTTGATCTGCTGCAGCAACAGCACAAAGAGGTAGACGATGCCGAGGGCCGTGAGCACGAACAGGACGTAGCCGATGATCAGCACGATCCAATGGCCGGTGGCCGTGATCCCGCCCGTGTGCAGCTCGGTGCGCTGGGCGTCGTAGACGAGGAGGACGTTCCACATCGTGGCCAGGATGAGGAAGATCGAGATCGTCGAGACCCCGAACAGGATGGCCACCGCCGGCCGGTACACCTTACGTTGCGGCACAGCCTTGCGTCTCTCCCTGCGTGCGATGGACGGACGTGTCCCCCATCACCGTACACGCAGGCACTACCCGCCGGTATCCCCGGTGATTTCCCTCCGGCCGGTAAGGGCGGCAGCCGTCTCACCCCTGCCAGCGTTGAACATGTCAACTTAGCGTTAATTTTTGGCTAACAGGTGGCAAGCGCGCGGGGAAATCGCCCGATAAGACCAGCAACAGAAAGGGGGGACGTATGGCAGTTGTACTTGGATCGGTCAAACCGCTCAACTTGTCCTTCCTGCCCGAGTC
Source organism: Candidatus Sericytochromatia bacterium (assembly GCA_014377495.1). Lineage (GTDB taxonomy): Bacteria > Cyanobacteriota > Sericytochromatia > JACMPN01 > JACMPN01 > JACMPN01. The sequence goes on along the minus strand of JACMPN010000320.1, from coordinate 3,872 downwards.
CGCCGCCGTGATTGCGCCGCCGCAAGCGCCACAGCCGGTGCAGGCCCTGTCGCTGCCTGGTGCCCTGGCCGACTCCATGATCTTCGGATCTGACATCCTCTCGATCGGCTCTTACAGCGAGGTGCTCCCCGCTCCCACCAAGCCGGATCTCGGCACCCGCTTCCTGGATTTTCTCAGGCAGACTTCCGCCAGTGTGTTCGGCAGCACGAACACCGCCGGTTTCTGGCGCAACCCGATCGGCTTTTTCATCAGCCAGTTCAAGTCCGACTACAACACGGTCGAAGACACACCCGGCAATGGCAACTGCGGCCCTGCCAGTCTGACGATGGCCGTGATGGCCCTGGGCAAGATCAACGTCTCGCCTGACCGCGCCGACAAGGCCATCGAACAGACCCGTCTGGCAATGACCGGCAAGAACAACCAGATGACCGGCACGAGCTTCGGCCAACTGAAAAAGGGAGCCGAAGCCTATGGGCTCAGCGCCCGCCAGGTGGGTGGCTCGCTGGCAGCCCTGCAGGGCGAGCTGAGCGCCGGCCGGTTGCCGATCGTCCTCGTCAGCCCCAGGGAATTCCGCAACAGTAAGAGTACCGGCCACTACATGGTCGTCACCAAGATCGACTCCCAAGGCGTGCATTGCAACGACCCGGCGATGAGCCGCGGTCCGATCACCATCCCGGCTGCCGACTTCATGCGGGGCTGGAAAGCCCGTGGTGCCGGCGCTGTGTCCGTCGGGGCCTGATCCCGCCCCTTTTGCCGCCAATGCCTATCAATAATCACCCAATGCCCCGGACCATCAGCATTGCTGCCCTGTTGGCGCACAGACTGGGGAGGGGAGACGGGAACTCCGGGCCGTCGGCCTGCGTCGGGGGGATATGAGACGAAACTTTCTAAACATTTGTGTTTTTTAGTTCGTTTCAGGGGTATGATCAGCTTATCCACGTCTTGAAAGGATCTGCACCATGAATTTGCTAAAGATTGTCAAATTGGCCAGCGCCTCTGTCCTGCTCGTCGCCGCTGTGGCGGCTTGCACGGCCCAGGGGTCCATCAATCCGACGCCGACGGCGACTCCCACGCCTCGTCCGGTCATCCAGCTCTAAGGTAAAAGCCTCGTCCCACCGGCGCATGTGAGCGGCTTGGATAGGACGTGCGGAGAAAAAAATGCAGCCCGTTGGCAAGAATGTCATCGGGCTGCATTTTTTGTGTCCTTTATGCCACTCCCCCCATCCCGTCCGCCGAGACGGCTGACGGGAACCCGGGACGCTGGCCGGCGACGGCTGGTCCGGAGACGAAAGCTGTCGAACGTCGGTCGGTGATGGTGTAAATTGCGAGCGGTGCCACTGCCGACTCACCCCGTCGTCCAGACCAGCCGGAGTTCCGATGCCAAATATGCGTATCCTGCTCACCCTGTCACTTGCAGCCACGCTCCTGGGCACTGCGGCGAGCCCCCGGACAGCGAGTCAACCGTCCCTGTCGATCGAGCCTGCCGGGGCAGCCTCCGCCATCGAAGCCGACTTTCTGACGGCGGCCGCCCGTTCCCGCCATGGCCGTTCCGGCGACATCTATACCTTGCCCCAGGCGTACAACTATGTCGTCGAACGGGACTACGCCAATCTGGTGACCAGCCATTTTGCGGGGATCGGGGGTCCGGCGGTCCGGGAGCACCGAGGGACCACCCACGGCACGGCCTGGGCCTATGACACCCGCATCCCGATCGTGCTCTATGGACCGGGACGGATCCGCAGCCACTTCCGTCCGACCGAGCCCGCCACACAGCAGGATCTGCCGGCCACCTTCGCCCACCTGATGCAGACGACGCCGCCCCGGGACTCCCGCGGCCGGATCCTCCGTTCAGCCCTGCTGCCTGCCGCATCACCGCCCAAGGCGCTCCTCACCCTCGTCCTGGACCAGGCCGGGCGCAACCTTTACCGGGCCCACCCCGACGCCTACCCCAACATCCGCCGCCTGATGGACGGGGGCACGGACTATCAGGCCGGCAGGGTGACCCACCTGGAGAGTGAGACGGCGCTGGGGCACATCGCCATCGGCACCGGCGCCTATCCCGACCGCAGTGGGGTGACGAGCAACTTCTTCTATCATGGCGGGCATGGGGCCAAGACCTACGCCTTTACCGTCAGCGAGCCTCACTCACCGTTATTCTTGGAAAGTCCGACCCTCGGCGATCACTGGTCGCACCAGACGGCTGGCCAGGCCATCGTGGCCAGCTATTGCTACTCCGACCGGGCCGCGATGGGCATGGGCGGCCATGGCAGCTATTTCGCCGGCAACCCGCCCTCCCTCGTCTGGTACTACGACAATCAATCCGGCAAATTCGCCACAAATGGCGCTTACTATCGCCTGCCCCCCTACCTGACCGGATACGACACCGCCACGTACGCCACCAAGCTGACGGCGGGCACGGGTCTCTGGATGGATCAAAAGATCGGCAATCCGGCCGACGTGATCACGTCGCCGGCCCTGACGACGATGGAGGGTGACGCCGTCGTCCGCCTCATCCAGCAGGAAGCATTCGGGGCGGACGCCGTCCCTGATCTGCTCTACGTCACCCTGAAAGGCACCGATGCGGCCAGCCACCGCTACGGGTACGAGTCCGACGAGGCGGCGGCGGTGCTGCATGAGGCAGACACGCAGGTCGGACGGATCGTCGACGCCTTTGCCGCCAAAGTCGGTGCGGGCAACTTCGTCGTCGCCCTGAGTGCCGATCACGGGGGGACCCCGTTGCCCGAGCGCACCGGCGGCAAACGGTTGATTGATGACGACCTGATGGAAATGCTGAATCACCGGTTCGCCCCGAACCCCAAGTCTCCGGCCGTCGTGTACCTGACCAATTGCCAGATCTGGCTCGACCCCAACGTCCTGACCCCCAAAAAGCAGGCCGGGCTCCTGCAATTCCTACGCCAGCTGAAGGTTGGCGGCAAACCGTTTTACCGGCTCGTCCTCGACGCCCAGACGATTGAAGCCAAGCGGGCAGCGCTCATCCGGCAGGGCCTCATTTATTGACGGCGAAAGCAGCACACATGTTGAATCCTCGCATCGGCGTCACCGGCGTCGACACTTACGGCCTCCGGTCCTGGAAGTTCCAACGGTACACCGCCCACGTCCGGGCGGCCGGGGGTATTCCCGTACCCCTTGGCCGGCGCAACACGGTCCTGCCCGCCGGCCTGTCGGGCCTGCTCCTGGCGGGCGGTGAGGACGTCGATCCCGTCCTGTACGGGGCTGAGCCGCATCGCACGTTCAAGGGCAACCGGGGCCGGGACCTCGCCGAGTTCGCCTTGGCCCGCCAGGCACTGGGGCTAGGCATGCCGATTCTGGCCATCTGCCGGGGCTGCCAGCTGCTCAACGTCGTCCTCGGCGGCACCCTCCTGCAGGACATCCCCAGTCAGCATCCGCATCCCCTCCCGCACACGGGTGGGGTCCGGCATGCGATGCGGATCCACGCCGGCACCCGCCTGGACGGTCTGGTTGACGACCTGCAGGTGGAGGTGAACAGCTACCACCATCAGGCCGTGGCCGAGCTGGCGCAAGGCTTGCAGCCCAGTGCCGTGTCGCCTGACGGGATCCTGGAAGCCTGGGAAGCCGATCCTGACGGCATGATCACCAGCTACGTGATGGCCGTGCAGTGGCATCCTGAACGGGCCCCATTCAATGACGGTATCAGTCAGCCGTTATTCGGGGATTTTGTCACCACGGCGGCCCGGTACGGCGAGACATCCGGTCACATCGCAGCCGTTCGCCACTAAGGGCTCGGCCAGTTATTCCCCGACAAGCCCCAAGGAAGGTTTCACCATGCGCAAAGCCATCGTCATCACGGGCGCCAGTTCGGGTATCGGTGCCACACTGGCCCGCCTGCTCGG
>JACMPN010000319.1 GCA_014377495.1 Candidatus Sericytochromatia bacterium | reverse complement strand
GGGCGCCCTGCGGGTTTAGGCAGCCGCACCCCGCCAGCCCCCCGGCGCCGGGGGGCTGGCGTCGTTTGGGCGGCCTCCGGTCGTGACAGCCATCTGCCATCAAAATCCTGATGGCTGACCCCAGAAAGGCTCATGCAAGTGTGAGCTGCCGTCCGCTATAACGTTTATGTGACCGGTAATTCGAGATTAAGGGGCGAAACAATGCGGACGACTTTGCTGACAACGACGCTAGTGGCGATGATCCTGGCCGGTTGCGCCCAGCCTGCCGCCGTGTTGCCGGCGATGGCCGGTCCACAGGCGGCGTCGGCGGTGTCCGCCCCCCTGAAGACGGGCATTCCGTTCTTTCGGGTCTTCCGCGGCGTGAAGCGGGCCGACGTCTCGGCGACGGCGTTCCTGCAGGATCTCGGGAAACGCTTCATCCCGTCGGCGCCGCTGACCCACGCCAAGAACGGCCTCGTCGCCTATCTGCCGGCCGTGCCGGCTGCCAAGAAGGCGTCGTTCCTACCCGACGAGTACGCCGTCATCGCCTATGAATCGGCCGACGTGTACGCCAAGGCCAAAGCCACCCCGGAAGGCCAGGCTTATTCGGACCTGCACTGGGAACTGTTCGACAAGGCCGCCAGCAAGAGCGCCACGGCCGTAACCCTGGAAGCAGGCGCCCAGGTGCAGGCCGATGTGGCCTACGACCTGGTGCAGCGACCGACCGACTGGCAGAAGGGCCATACGACATTCTTCGTCGGCGTCCGCAAAGCCGGCGTGGCGGCCGGGGCATTCCTGCCCGGCATGACCTCGCATGTGGCCCTGGCCAAACGTGAGTTCACGCCGATGGGCCTGGACGGCTACATCATCGTGGCGACGCCCGAATACGAAGTCGCTTACATGCACTGGACCGATGCCCGCAGCGCCGATGCGGCGATGGCGTCAGCCACCGGCAAGCGTGTGGGCGAGGATGCCCAACGCCTGATGAGCATGGAACAGTGGACCCCTACGGTGCCGTTTGCCGGAACGGTCAAACCCGGCCAGGCCTTCAATTTCCGGTTCGAAAGGCGCTCGTAACTGGCGATGCCGCAGGAAGGGCGCCCCGGATAACCGTTAGTTGCGGCGATAGAGGTCGTCGCCGACCAGCATCGATTGGCCACCGTCGCGCAAGCTCACCTGGTAGGTCGTGGCGCCGGCATTGGGGAACGTCATGATCAGCGTGGTGCCGTTCAGGGTGTAGGTGCCCTGGAGGGTCACACCGGGGGCGGCGGAGTTTTGGACGGCGACGACCCCATCCGCCCTGAACAGGACGGCTTCGCTGCCGCCATTGGCCCCGACAGTGGTCCACGTGCCGACGATCCCTTGGGTGTTGCTGCTGCTGGAGGCCGGCGCCGGATCGGGGCTCCGGACCTGAGTTGAGGTGGGCGCTGCAGGCGTCTGGTTGGAATTGGGCGCCGAAGCCGTCTGATTGGGGCGCGTCGGCGTCTCGGTGCCGGCTGGGATCAACGTCGCCAGACCGACCATGCAGCCCGAGGTCATGACGGTGAGCGCCGCCAGGGTCAGAAAACGCAACACGTGGAACTCTCCGATCATCCCGGGACTGCCGAAGGGCAAGGGTGTGCCCGCATCGGCACCCCATCAGCCTACGACGACTGGACCACCGAGAACAAGCGGTCAGTCCGTACGCCCGAATGGTCGCCCCGCAACGGGCCCGCAGGCGTGCGGCGGAACCGGCGGCCGGTCACGCCGCCAGCTGGTCCGTCCCCGTGTCGGCCCGGGTGGACACGGTGAAGGCGCCGTTGCGGGCGTCGACGTGGAGGATGGCGCCCCGGCTGAGGGACTCCCGCAGCAGCAGGTCGGAGATGGGCGTCTCGATCTGGCGCTGGATCACCCGCCGCAGCGGCCGGGCCCCGTAGACCGGCTCGTAGCCCTGATCGGCCAGGGCTTCGCGGGCGGCGGGGCTGACGATGAGGGTGTGCCCCTGGGCGTGGACCCGCCGGTGCGTCTGGGCCAGCATCAAATCGACGATGCCCAACAGCTGCGTCCGGCTCAGCGGATGGAAGACGATGATGTCGTCCAGCCGGTTGAGGAACTCGGGCCGGAACTGGGTTTTCAGCTCGTCCATCAGGGCCGCCCGCTGCCGCTCCTGTACCGTGTCGCCCTCGCCGCCCTCCGCCTGGAACCCCATGCCGCCGCCCTTGCCGAAGATCTGCGCCCCGACGTTGCTCGTCAGGATGATCAGCGTGTTCTTGAAATCGACCGTCCGGCCCCGGGCATCCGTGAGCCGGCCGTCGTCCAAAATCTGCAGCAGCAAATTGAAAAGGTCCGGATGCGCCTTTTCGATCTCGTCGAAGAGCAGCACCGCATAAGGGCGTCGCCGCACCGTCTCCGTCAGCTGGCCCCCCTCGTCGTGGCCGACGTAGCCGGGCGGGGCGCCAACCAGCCGGGACACCGTGTGCCGTTCCTGATACTCGCTCATGTCGAACCGGATGAGGGCCTCTTCGTCGTTGAACAAAAAGTCCGCCAGACTCTTGGCCAGCTCCGTCTTGCCAACACCGGACGGTCCAAGGAAGAGGAAACTGCCAATCGGCCGGTGCGGGTCCTGCAGCCCTGTGCGGGCCCGGCGCACGGACTGGGCGACGGCCTGGATGGCCTCTTCCTGGCCGATGACCCGGCCGCCGAGGTGCGTCTCCATCGTCATCAGCCGCAGCCGCTCTTCCAGCATCAGGTTGTCCGCCGGGATGCCCGTCCACTCGCTGACCACCTTGGCCACGTCGGCCTGCGTCACCGTCGGTGACCGCTGGTCCTGCTGGCTGAGCCACTGCTGGCGTGTGCGGGCCAAGTCCTGCTGGATCGCCTCCAGTTCCCGTTTCAGCCGGTCGGCATCGACGTAGCGTTCTTCCCGGACGGCCGTGTCCTTGTCCCGACCGGTGTCGCTGACGCGTTCCTCCAGCTTCTGCAGCTCGGGCGGGGCTTCCTTGCTGTCCAGGCGGACCATCGCCGCCGCCTCGTCGATCAGGTCGATGGCCTTGTCCGGCAGGAAGCGGTCGTTCACATACCGGTCGCTGAGATCGACGGCGGCGTCGAGGGCCTCATCCGTGATGGCAACCCGGTGGTGCGCCTCATAGAGGTCCCGCACCCCCCGCAGGATCAGCATCGCCTGCTCGGGCGACGGTTCGCTGACCAGGATGGGCTGGAACCGGCGTTCCAGGGCGGCGTCCTTCTCGATGTACTTGCGGTATTCGTCCAGGGTCGTCGCTCCGACGCATTGCAGCTCGCCGCGGGCCAGGGCCGGTTTCAGCATGTTGGCGGCATCCAGGGCCCCTTCGGCCGTGCCGGCGCCGACGACCGTGTGCAACTCGTCGATGAACAGGATGATCTGCCCGGCCTGGCTGCGGATCTCGGTGATCAGCCCCTTCAGGCGTTCTTCGAACTCGCCGCGGAACTTCGTCCCGGCGATCAGCCCGCCCATGTCCAAGGCCAAAACCCGCTTGCCCTTCAGGGTTTCGGGCACCTCGCCACTGGCGATCCGCCGGGCCAGGCCCTCGGCAATGGCCGTCTTGCCGACGCCGGGCTCACCGATCAGGACGGGGTTGTTCTTCGTGCGCCGGGAGAGGATCCGGATCACGCGGGTGATCTCGACGTCCCGGCCGATCACCGGATCGAGCTTGCCCTGACCGGCCAGAGCGGACAGGTCGCGGGTGAAGGTATCCAGGTTGCGGGTGCTGGGGGGGCTCACCGAGGGGTCCCGCAGGTTGGCCAGGTGGCGCTCCAGGCTGGCGGCCGTGGCGCCCGAGCGGCGGATGACGTCGGCCGCCAGGGACTCGCCTTCCCGGACGATGGCGGTGAGCAGGTGCTCCGGGTCGATGACGGGGCTCTCATGGGCCAGCGCCTCATCCCGGGCCAGCTGCAACACGTGTTTCAGCCGCGGCGTCACCCGGACGCTCTCGGGGCGGGGCCCCTCTCTGGGCGGCAAACAGCCGCCGATCTCCGTGGCCAGCTGGTCCGGTGTCAGTCGGATGGCCTGGCTGAGGGCGTCGCCCACGTCCGGATCCGTGATCATCGCCAGGAGCAGAAACTCAGTGCCGACAGAGTCGTAGCCCTGGCGGGAGGCCAGCTCGGCGGCAGCCTGCAGCGATCGGCGTGAGGTGGGCGAGAGCCGGTCCATGACGTTGTCCCCCGTGCGGGGCCGCAGCCCGAACAGGTTGGCCAGGAACGTTTCCGGATCCCAGGCATCGGCGGGCCCGTCCCCGTCTGGGCGCAGTGTGGCCTGGTGGGCACACTGGCTGCACAGGTGTACATTCCGGGGCTCACCATCGACCAGCTGGCCGAAGCTCACCGCCGCCGGACGCTCGTGACAGTTGTCGCACAGAATCAAGACGCCCTCCCTGATGGCCGCATAGGCGATGGCCGCATAGGCGATGGCCGCATAGGCGATGGCCCCATGGGCGGATCCGTGGGCGGATCCGTGGCCTCAACTCCACGACCCGGACGCAGTTTAGGCGTGGATCGGGAAATCGGCTTGCAGTGCAGGGATGGAAATCTTCAGGTCAGTCCTACGGGCGCAACGCCGGCACCTTCCGGTCGCCGACGGGCGTCCTGTTCGAGCCCGCCGGCGTCGTGCCCAACTGCTCGACGATCTGGTGCAGGGCTTCGGCCATCCGGGCCAGGGACATGGCGCCTTCAGAGACCTGGGCGATCAGCCCGTGCTGTTCCTGGGCCGAGGCCGAGGTCTCTTCCGCACCGGCGGCCGACTGTTCGGCGACGGCGGCGATCATGTCCATCCGGGCGGCGATTTCGTTCAGCCCTTCCAATAAGACGGCGATCGAGCCTGAAATGGCCTGGACGTCCTGATCCGTGGCCTCGACCGAGGAGACGATCACCGTCAGGGCCTGTTCCGTTTCGTGGATCAGCGCCACACCCTTGTCCGCCTCGGTCGATCCGGCTGCCATGTCGGCCACGGCCTGCCGGGTCTCCCGTTGGATCTCGGCGACCATCCGGGTGATCTCCTCGGCACTGCGGGCGCTCTCACTGGCCAGCTTGCGCACCTCGTCGGCCACCACGGCAAACCCACGGCCGTGGTCGCCGGCCCGGGCGGCCTCGATGGCCGCGTTCAGGGCCAGCAGGTTGGTCTGGGAGGCGATACCCTTGATCATCTCCACGATGGAGCCGATGCGGTCGCCCAGGTTGCCCAGCCGGTGCACGGTTGCCGCCGAGGTGGTGACGTTGCCGTGCAGGGTGCGCAGGGTGGTCATCACCGCCTGCAGGGCCGTGTTGCCCGAGACCACTGCCGTCAGGGCACGACCCGAGGCCGTCGTGGCCTGATCGGCGTTGGCGGAGACGGCGCCGGCATCGTCCCGCATGCGCATGGTATGTTCGGCCCCTTCACTGACCTGCATCGCCTGGTCCGTGGCCCCCTGGGCCAGCTGCTCGACCGTGTCGCTCACCTGACGGGTGGATTCGGCAGCCATGCCGGCGGTGATTGACATCTGGGCCGCGGTGTCAGCGACGCGGGTGGCCGAGTCCTGGGTTTTGGCCAACAGCCGGTGCAGGTTGGCCTCGGCGGCAGCGAGGGACTCCTGCTTGCGGACCAGGTCGGCGCCCAGGCCGTGACTGACCAGACCGAAGAACCAGCTGAAGGCCCCCGAACCAATGACGAGGATCATGAAGCCCATCATGTTCGTGTCCAGCAGGCTGAACCCGCCGCCGGGCGGCAGGTAGGTCAGCCCGGGAACCAGCTGGGGCAACACGGCCAGGTACAGGATGTCGGCAGCCGTCAGGGCGATGGCCGCCCAGGGTCCGAAGATGAACCCCGTGCCGACGAGGGGCAGGCAGAGGAATTTCAAAAAGGCCGGACCGGCACTGAAGACGGTGGCCATCGGGCTCAGGGTCGGCCCGATGACGATGGCCAGACCCGCCAAACCAACGTGCCCGCTGCGGTTCAGCACATGGCCGAGGACCATCGCGGCGAGGATGATCAGGATCTGCCATTGGCCGGCCTTCAGGCTCGGGACCAGAATTGCCAGGATCATGAGGGTAAACGAGAGGGTGATCGCCCCGACAAACTGGAACCGGAGCACCTGCAACGGGCTGAAGTGGGCGGGCGGTCTGCCGATCGGGGTCATGGGCTGCCTCAGACGGTGGGTTCACACGGGGTTGCCCTACAACGAGGGTGCAAAGAATATAGCAGAAGCGGCATGCATGCGAATCTGCTAATCTGCAAACCATGCGCCTACCCAGTTTGACGACTCGAATCCTCATCGGCCTCATCGCTGGAATTGCCGTGGGCTACTTATTTCCCGCCTTGGGGACGAGTCTCAAACCCCTCAGCGATCTCTTCATGCATTTGATCAAGATGATCGTTGTGCCGTTGATCTTCGGCTCGTTGATCATGGGTATCGCCGGGGCCGGGGATTTCAAGCACGTCGGCCGCATCGGGGCCAAGGCCCTCCTTTACTTTGAAGCGGCGACGACATTGGCCCTGATCATCGGGCTGGCTGTGGCCAACGTGTTGCGGCCCGGTGCGGGCGCCTCGGCGGCGATGGCCGGGGCCACCGATCCCAAGATCGCCACAGCCGCAACGGCGCATATCGACTGGGGCGAATTCCTCGTCCATCTGGTGCCGACGAACGTCGTCGATGCCATGGCCCGGGGCGATACCCTGCAGATCGTCGTCTTCGCGACGATCTTCGGGGTGGCCACGGCCGCCATCGGCATCAAGGGCAAGCCCGTGCTGGAGCTGGCGCATTCGGTCACCGAGGTGATGTTCAAGGTCACCGAGTACGTAATGAAACTCGCCCCCATCGGCGTGTTTGCCGCCACGGCCGTGACCGTCGGCAAATTCGGACTCACCGTGCTGTTGCCGTTGTCCAAGCTGATCCTGTCGCTGTATGCGGCGCTGGCGATTTTTCTGGTGATTTTGCTCGGCATCGTCTGCCGGCTGATCCGGGTCCCGGCGATCGGCTTTTTCAAGCACATCAGCGAACCGTTCCTGCTGGCCTTCAGCACGGCCAGCAGCGAGGCGGCCTTGCCCCAGGCGATGACGAAAATGGAGGCCTTCGGTGTCCCGAAGAGCATCGTCACCTTCGTCATGCCGACGGGGTACACCTTCAACCTGGACGGGACGACCCTCTATCTGGCGTTGGCGACGCTGTTTATCGCCCAAGTCTACGGGATCGACCTGTCACTGATGCAGCAGCTGGCGATCATGGCGACGCTGATGCTCTCCTCCAAGGGTGTGGCCGCCGTGCCCGGGGCCTCGCTGGTGATTTTGACGGGGACCCTGACGGCGTTCAACCTGCCTGTCGAAGGCGTGGCCCTGATCCTCGGCGTGGATCGCCTGCTCGACATGGCCCGCACGAGCGTCAACCTGTTGGGCAATTGCCTGGCCACGGCCGTCGTCGCCCGCTGGGAAAAGGCCTTCGACGACACCAAGATGGCGGCCGCCCTGGCGGGGGATGTCGAGGCCGAGACCGCCGTACCGGCCTGAAACGTTTGCAGGCAGCGAGCCCTTGGCGATGTCGATCGCCAAGGGCTCGCTGTTGTTTGGCACCAGATCCCTGAGTTGAAGCACCCGCAAGGGGGTCAATGGGAGGGTGGGGAATGTCGCCATCACGGACTACCAGTGGCGAGGTGACAAGGGCCTATGCGGGCACTTTTGAGGTCATCGTTTCCGACAATTGCGCGTCCGTCAGGGAGTGACGCCGGGTGCCCCTGGGCGGGCCGCAGGCAGCATGACGCGAAAGGTGGTCCCCAGGCCCTGTGTGCTCTCGACCGAGATCTGCCCGCCGAGGTCCGTGACGATGGCGTGGCAAAGGGCTAGCCCCAATCCCAGCGGCGGCCCCATCGGCTGGATGGTGGCGAAGGGTTCGAAAATCCGGGTCAGGAAATCGGTGGCGATCCCGTCGCCGTTGTCGCGCACTTCGGCGACGGCCCGGCCCGCGTCGTCCGTGTACGTGCGGGGGCGGATCGCGACGGGTGCGCCCCGCCCCTCGTCAGTCGTGCCGGCGGCACGGATCAGCAGGTTCGTGAACACCTGCATGAGCTGTGCTTCATTGGCCTCGACGTGCGGCGTGATCCCATAGGCTCGGGTGATGCTGGCTGGATGCCTGTCTGCTGAGGCCGTCTCCCGGACGGCTGCGTCAAGGACGTCGGGCAGTGCCAGGACGGTCGTCTGGCTTCCGGTGACGCTGGCGAACTGCTTCATGTCGAGCACGATGCGCCGGACCCGGTCAGAAGCGTCGTTGGCGTCATCGAGGGCTTCGCCCAGTTCGAGGAGGCTGGCGACCGTTTCTTCGAGCATTTCGGCCGGGGCGGCGTGATGCGCCAGCGCGTCCAGGTTGCCCTTCAGGGTCTCGATGGCGTCCGTCGCGAACCCGACGTTCAAGATGACGATGGCCAGTGGGTTGTTGATCTCGTGCCCCATGCCGGCCGCCATCGTCCCAAGGAAAAATAGACGCTCGGACTCGGCGAGGCGTTGCTCCAGTTGCTTGCGCTCGGTGATGTCCCGGAAGATCGACAGGTGGCGATTGGGGGCGATAGACGCCGTGGCCGTATACTCGACGATCCGACGATCACCGGTGCTGCGGACAATCTCAAATTCACCGCTTTGCCGGCCGACCCACAGAAGTGCCTGCCAGGCATCATTGAGGTAACCGACTGACTCCGGTGGCAGGAGCTGCTGGACGCGCCGGGCCAGGAGTTCGCTGCGGGTGCAGCCGATCAAGGCGCAGGCTGCCGGATTGGCATCGACGTAGTGGCCCTCGTCGTCGGCGATCAGCATGGCGTCGAGCGAGCCTTCAAAGACCGACCGGTACATCAGATCCGGCCCCTGGGACGGATCGTCGGCCCGGATGGCCAGAGGGCTCTTCCTAATCGACATCGGCACACGCAATGATGGTGCGGCTCGCTGCCGGGCGGGTGAGCGGCGCGTGGCCAATGGGATTCATGATGTCGCCTTGCCTTTCTCCCGGTCGCGGAGGGCCAGGTGGATGGCGTTATCGCTGGCTTCAACGGTGCTGCTGTGGTGCCTGATTTCCCGGCAAACTTCCACGCACGGAAAGTCAAGCGTCTAAATCACAGTCTGGGGGACAACTGTTTCACGATGATTGCCCTCTGATAAGGCGCAGGCGCCGCCCTGTGGCCGTATCTTGCCGCCCGGCCGGGCGTCGGCATGGTGAGGGTCTCTTGGTGGATCATGGTGGCAGACCTGCATTACCTGACCCGGTGCTGCTCAACCGCTTTAGACTGCTGAGGCCGTCGGGATCGCCGTCGGGGGCAGGTGTACGGGATCGAGAAAAGTGAGCCTGTCCCGGAGCGTCTCCCGGTAAAGCGAGAGATTCCAATAGGAATCCGCAAAGACCTGGAAATCCGCTTCCACGTATCCATATCCGCCGTTGACCGTCATGGCGATGTCACTGCGCACCGACGGGGGTAACCACCCGTTGAGGGTCGATTCAGGCTGCGCCACGATCTGGTCGGTCAATGGATCCATGGCCAGGGTGGCCCGGTTCGTGATCGCACCATTGAGGGTGTTCACGACGGTGCTGCTATCGATGAGGGCGCCGGCCACCCCGGGCGCCAGTGACATCATCGCTGCATGGAGAGACAGTTTATAGACCATGATCTTGTCCGGCCTGACGGCAAACAACAGGCATTCATTGCGGCTCTGGGACTGGAAAGTGAACGTGGCGGTCATCCTGGTCGCCGGCTCGTTCAGGCGCAGCGGGGCCGACGGCATGCCGTTCGGGCGGTGTGAAGGACTTTTGGCAGGCGCGTTGTGCTTGCGGGATGTTTTTGGTGACCCGTTTGTTCCCGTCGGACGGCAGGTACATCGCTCAGCTTCCTAGATGCCCAACTCGTCCAGATAAAGCACGATGGCCCGGTGAAAGGTGATGAGCCAGCGGATCGCCTCGGGCATGAGCCGATGGAGGAAGGCGAAGTCGCAGCCGTCCTCCGGATAGGTCAACGGTTCCCGCAATGTGGCCAACAGGGCCAGGTTTTCGGCCAGTCCCGGCGGCAGGATGCGCTGCATGGCGAGCAGGTCGATGATTTCCCGGGGGCGGCTCGCCCGGCCCCAGTTCAGGGCGAGCATCAGGTGGCGGGACGTCGCCAACATGCTTTCGATGGCGGCCCGCAGCGTATGGGCCGCCGCAAACCGGTGCTCGAACTCCGTCTGGCTGAGGAACACGGCCGGATCCATGCCCACGTAACGCGTCAGGAACGTCAACAGTTCGTGACTGTGCCAAAAGGCCTTTTCGAGCTTGTCCCGCTCCACCAGATCGGTGGACACGAAGAGGTCCTGGCGCAGGCGGGCTTTGATGGCTTGCCAGGACTCGAGACGCCGGGCCGGCCCTTCGGCCACCTCCTTGAGGACCCGGTCCTCGAAGGCGACCTGGAAAGCGGGATCCCGGGCATATAGGCAGAGCCCCTGACAGACGATTTGGGCGAGGAAATGCACGTTGAAACTGGTGTGCAGATCGCCGACGTCGAGGTGATTGAACCCCAACTGATCGCTCAAGGCCGTCTTGGCCCACTGGATGGCGTGTTTGCGGCGGCCGGCGTCGGGTTCGTCGAGATAGAGCCCGAAGTCCACGTCGCTGCCGGCTTCGGCGAGGCCGCTGGTCACCGAGCCGTAGACGTAGAGCAGTTCCGGTCGCAACGGTTGCAGACAACGCGCCAGATCGGCCCGGATGAGGGTGACGAGGCTCGGTGGCCTAGCGGATGAGGTTGAGGACACTGTCGGTGTTGGTCTGCGTGATCTGCAGGACCTTGGTCAGGGCGGAGAACAGTTTTTGGGCTAAACTCAGCTCCGGCACGCTCTGGGTCATGCTGGCATTGCTTGCTTCGAGGCTTTTGGCAAGGATCGTCGACTCACCCGTGGTGTACATGACGTCGACGTAGGTGGTGCCCAGCGGCTTGTTCATCACGGTCGACCCATACTGCGTGTATAGCAGGCCCTGCTGGTTGGGGACGTTGCGGGCGGCCATCTCCTCGACGAACCGGGTGGTATAGGCCTCCCCGATCGCGGCGACCGAGCCGGAGCCGCCGATCACCGTACCCGCCGAATCTCTCACGATGTGGATCACATTTCCGCCGCCCGCCCAGTTGGAGATGACTGCCAAGCCATTGCTGTTGACCAGGACCGCCACCGTGTT
>JACMPN010000318.1 GCA_014377495.1 Candidatus Sericytochromatia bacterium | reverse complement strand
TAAAGACTCCACAGGACGCTGGGCACGACGAAGGGCGAGATGCCGTGCCAGCCGCCATCGTTGCCCGGCCCGCCGCCTGCCTGGCTCATTCGCTCGAATGCCGCATCCGGCCCCATCCGGACCCAGTCCGGCAACTGGCGGATCGACCCGGCGAACGCCCCATCCACCGGGGCCACCCATGCGGCCAGACGGTCGCTGAATGCGCCGGCTTCGACTGCGGCGCCCGTCACGGCCAGGGCCACGGCACCGGCAATGGCGACCGCCCCGGCCCCGCACCGCCGGTCCTGGTGCGTGATCCGCCCTTGGTCCAGCGCCACCTGGCGCAGCCGCTCCGGGTCCTGGTGAAAACAGAGGCCGACGGGCCCGACGCGCATTGCACTGCCGTTGCCGGCCGACGGCGGCGGCGTCCCGGACTCGTCCCACGGCACCCCTTCGATCAAGCGCCTGGCAGCCATCTCGGTGGCCCGGCCCCGGCCGACGATGCGGTTTTCGGCAAAGATGGCCCCGATGCGGGCCGCATAATCCACGGGGTCGAAGCCCTGACTGGCAACCATGCTGCTAAGCAACTCCCGGGCGAGTTGGGAGTCGTCGGTGTATTGTCCGAAGCCAAAGGGCACCCGGCCGATCACGGCCACGGGCATCGCCTGCAGATGGGTGGCCACGTACCGGCGGCAAACCTCCGGCGCTGCCCCTTCCACTGGGAATCCCAGGGCATCGCCCAGGCACTGGCCGATGATCGACCCTCTGACCCGGGACCGGTGATGGCCAGGCACCGTCACGACTCAGTCTGCCCGTGAAACCGCCTCAGGGCGAGGACCAGCACGGAGCTCTGAACCGAAGGCAGTTCCACGTCACACGCTCCGCTCACCCATCTGGCCATGCCGTCTGCCGAAAATGACGATCAGGCACCGTGACCAGCGTATGTAACAACGGGGCCCCGGCGCAACCGGCGACGATGCCCTGCAGACGAGAACATGGCCTGATGAGCCGCCATCGTTCACCACCGCCACTGAGGCAATGGCTGCCACAGCCGGCGTGGCCGTCGCCACCGGGCTGGGCCATGTCGTGGCCCCCGGGGCGGCTGGGCGCAACGACCAAAGGAGTGTGGTCAGAAACTTTGGTGTCTGCTCCGGTGCTGACGCCGGTCTAGGGTGTAGACCTGGCTTCGACGGTCCTCAAAACCCCAGAGCGTGGCGGCGAATAAGCGGGCAGTTTGGTGATGTCCTCGGCTGCTGCTGCCAGATCGACTGCCTGGCCGTAACAGGATGCATTCCCGGGGCCGTGGTCGTATTCCCGGCCATCGGCCGCAAGGCCGCCGACGGGGATCCCGCCGTATTTGGGCGGCATCATGGTGTCGAGATCCAGCCCCCCATTGCCGGCAGGCAGGACGACGATTGTGTGTTGGGTGTGGACGGCATAGATCACGGCGGCCTGGATCGACGGGGACAGGGTGGCCGGTCCGCCGCCGATAGCGACGTTGAGCAGGATGGTGGTCGTCGTTGGCTGGTTTGCTGCCCAATAGAGGGCGGCTTCGCGTCAATGTGGCCGGGATCCGGGTGAGTCGGTGCAGCGACGCGCGCACAGTGACTCGAACGTCTGGGCTTTGCACAAAATGGTCGGCTGCATTGAGGCAGTTCAGTATAAAAGCGCCCGGTTTCCCTGTGAGGGGAGCGGATGGTTCCGGAACGGTTGCAATTTGCCGAAGCGCTCGGCCGGGGGGCTGACGTCTACCCGGTTCAGGCTGGCCGACCACGCCGTGGCCGGCCAAACGCGTTACGCTGCTTGCAGTTGTGCATCTGTCAGCGGAAAGGAACCCGGCCATGCCCCGGATCACCAAGGTTTACACCCGTACCGGCGACGACGGGACGACGGGGCTCGGCGGTGGCCAGCGGGTCCCCAAGGACTCCGCCCGCATCGAGGCATACGGCACCGTCGACGAACTGAACTCCGTCATCGGTGTGGCGCTGGCGGCCGGGCTGGACATCCGCCTGGTGCCGACCCTGCAGCGGGTCCAGAACGAGCTGTTTCACCTGGGGTCGGACCTCTGCTTCCTCGAAGCGGACAAGGCCAGGTTCCAGATCCCGCAGATCGAGCAGCGCCACATCGATGCGCTCGAACATGAAATGGACCTGCTGACGGAGCACTTGGAGCCGCTGCAGAACTTCATCCTGCCTGGAGGCACCCCCGGTGCCTCCCAGCTCCACGTTGCCCGCACCGTCTGCCGCAGGGCCGAACGGCGGGCGATGGAACTGGGGCGGGCAGAAGGCATCGGCGCCTTTGTCGTGAAGTACCTCAACCGGCTTTCCGACACCCTGTTCGTCATGTCCCGCTTTGCGAATCACGCCTCCGGCGGGGCCGATATCCTCTGGAATTCCAAAGCCTAAACAGCAACGCATTGACTGCGCGCCAAACGGCGCGTTCGGCCCTCTCGTTGAGGTTCCCCGCGCCGGGGAAACCCGGATTTTGACTCAGACTTGAATTGCGTGCTTGTTTGGACCGCATCACCGCATCGGGGTGTCCGTCGCGTTGTCCGGCCGGGGGCGCCCCCGGCGGAGCACCATTTTCCGTTATCCCTGCGAGACCCGACCCGTCATCATGATCACCCCACCAACGCCCTTTGCACCGTCCCCCGAACCGCCTGCCTCACGCCGGTTTCCGCTGGTCGTGCCCATGCTCCTGCTCATCGTGCTGATGGCCGCCCTGGACATGACGGCCCTGTCCGTGGCCATGCCTCTGATCGTCTCCGGTTTGCGCAACGGCCTCGACTTTTATGCCTGGCCCTTTTTCCTCTATATGGCCGTGTTCACCCTGTCGATGCCGCTATGGGGCAAGTGTGCCGGCCTGGCCGGGCGCCTGCCGATCCTCGTCCTCGGCGGCGCCCTCTATGCCACGGGCGCCTGGATCGGTACGCTGGCCACCGAGTTCGTCATCATCGTGACCAGCCGGGTCATCCTGGGCATCGGCCTCGGGGCGATGTTCGCCATGGCGATGAGCCTGATCGCCGATCGTCCGTCACGCCGGCTGCGGCAAGCGGCTGTGGTTGTGTCCGTCCTGGGCAGCCTGCTGGGGGCACCGCTGTGCTGGTGGCTGGTGCAACAGGACGGGTGGCAGGCCCTGTTCCGGGTCCAGCAGGGCCTGGGCATCGTCATCGCCGTCTGGGCCGTGCTGACCGTACGGGCCGGCCGGATGCCGTCGATCCCCTTTGCCCACCGCATTTACGGCCAATTGAGCCGGTCCGAGGCTGGTTTTTTCACCCTGTTCGCCATGCCGGCCACCCTGATGGCCAGCGGTTTGATCGGGATGACGCCCCAGGCTGGCGAGGCGGAAACGCCGTTGGGCATTCCCCGGCAGCCGGGGTTTGCGACGGCTGCCCTGATCAGCACGTTGATGGGCGCCGTGACCGTCACCATGCTGGTGTTTCTGCCCATCCATCTACAGGGTGTGGTGGGCCTGCCCCTCCGCCAGACGGTCATCGCCCTCATCGTCATCGGGGCGGCCGTCTGGCTCGGTCAGGCCGTGGCCGGTCCGTTGAGCCGGCCGGGCAGCCATCGCCTCATCGTCGGGACGGGTTTGGCCATGACCACCGCCGGGGCTGCCGCCGTGGCCCGACAATGTCACGGCAGCCCGCTCCCGACCCCCGAGGGGTTTTTGGCCACCCTCGCCCTTTTCGGGTGCGGCCTCGGCATCGCCCATATCGGGCTGGTCGCCTATGTGCGGCACCGGGTGCCCCACGCCTCCCAGGGCACGGCGATGGGGTTGTTCATGTTCGCCCGGTCGATCGGCGGACCCTTTGGGACGGGCCTGATCGGGGGACTGTTGGCGGCGATGACGGGGCTGTCGACGCTGCCCTACAACCACCTCAATCAATTGCTCGGACCCCTGCACGGCAGTGATCTTCTGCCCCGCGAACTGACCGGCTTTCTCCCGCTACTGCATGCCGCGACGATCGTCATGCACTGGACCATCGCCGGTCTGGCGGGGTTCACCCTCCTGTTGGCCCTGTTATGGCGAGGCAGTACACCACCCGATGTCGCCGGGGGGGCCGACTGAGCCTGTATGGCTGGTCTCCCAGTCACTCTCGGCGCCGGCCGGCATCAGCAGGGCCATCAGCACGGCGCTGACGATGGCGCCGGCGAGGATCGCCGCACGTCTGAGGATCGGGGGCAAGGGCGTCATGGCACGAGTCTCCTCAGGTCTGCCATGATGGCGACAAACGTTTGCCGATGGTCCGAGCGTCCAACCTGCCTTGTCGGCCTCGGGTCATCCTGTGAGGCCGGGATGACCGATTGCAGGTGATAAGCCCTGTTTTTGCCTGCCAATGTTGACGAGGCATCTCAGACAGATGCCCGTTTTATTGCAAGCCTTTGCTTGTTTGTTAAGGCGTCCCGTGACGGTGTTCGGCCGGTGGCCCTAAGGGCGGCTCGGCGAGCGGCCAGCGTGACTCGTGCAACGTATTGAAGTAGTACCTGCGGAAGGCCAGGGTCGGCGCATCCGTCGCCACGCTCATCTCCTCCGACGGGTGGGGACACACCTTGGGCAGGGTCGACTGGACGACGTTGCGGTCTTCGCCCAGGATGATCCGGTTGAACTGGTCGAAGAGGCGTGAGATGGGGTTATCGCCGCCAAAGGTGCGGGCCGAGACGAGCATCATCCGGGTGTGAATCTCGTCCACGGGCACGCACCACATGTGCTGGCGGAAGCCCCGTTTGGACTCCGGCGGTAGGATGTACAGGGCCATGCCGTTCGGTCGGTGCCATTCCAAAAAGCCGGAGGTCCGGACGCCGTCCAGGTCGTTGCGGATGGCCATCCCATACTCCGTGGGCTCGACGTGCATCGTCATCCGGGAGTCCCGGGTGATCCGCCGGCGCATGCCCCGCCCGATCGTGCGCCGGTGCAGATAGGGCACGTGGGGCATGTCGAGCATGTTCTCCATCGCCCGTGTCCAATGACAGTCCCACGTCTCGGCGTAGTGCCAGAGCACCCAGCCGGGCTCCGTCAGGGCGCCGGGGACGTGTAGCGGCGGGGGAGCGGCCACGTCCGTACCGGTATAGACCCAGATCATGCCGCCGACCTCCCGGACTGGCAGCGCCATGGCTTTGGCGCGACGGCGCTTGTCGGCCGGCAGGTCGTTCAGGGGGATGTGGCTGCACAGGCCGTCGGGCCCATATTCCCAGCCGTGAAACGGACAGGCGAGGGCCCCTTCGGGGGTCACCGCACCGAGCGACAGGGCCACGCCCCGATGTGGGCAGCGGTCGATCAGGGCGGCAGGCTGACCCTGTGCCCCACGGAAAAGCACGATGCGCTCGGCGGCAATCGTGACGCTCACGGGTTTTTGGCGCAGTTCGCGGGCCATGGCGGCGGGCGTCCAGACTCCCGCAAATCCTGCAAACATCATGTCCCCTCCGCAGTCCTGCAGCGTAGCGTTGAACGACGACTGGCGGGGAGGCGCTCCCGGGAGGGCCGGCGGTCAGCGGGCCGGGGCCCAATCCCACTGGCGACACATCAGGCGCACCCGGCCTGTAACGTCAGTTGTGACGGCGCACTGCCGGGGACACGGCCGATGGTCCGTTGGGTATTCTCGATCAGGAAGTGCCCCACGGCGCCGTGCATGCCGTCCGCCATCTCCAGCAATTGCTGGGCCGTGCGGTTCAGCGTAGCACTGGGGGCATGTTGTTCCCGGGCCGTGGCGCTGACCTGGGCGTTGCCGACGGCGTTCACTTCCGCCACGGCCGCCACCTCGGTGAGGTCCGATGAAATCCGTTCCAGACCCGTCGACACCTGGGCGATGACCCCGGCGATGCTGCCGATCTCCCGGCTGACGTCCCGGGTACCGGTCTGGATCGTCGCAAAGCTCATGGCCATGCTGGTGATCAGCCGGGTCGAGGACTCCGTCGCCTGCGCCCCCCGGGTCATGGCCTGAACGGCCGCCCGAGCGTGCTGCTGCACGTCTTTGATCATGACGGCGATCCGCTCGGCACTGGTGCCGCTGAGACAGGCGAGCTTGCGGACCTCGTCGGCGACGACGGCAAAGCCACGTCCGTGTTCCCCGGCCCGGGCCGCCTCAATGGCGGCATTCAGCGCCAACAGGTTCGTCTGCGCGGCAATCCCCTTGATCATCGCCACGATCTCACCGATCTCCCGGCTGACGCCATCGAGGCTCCGCACTGTCCCGGTGGCCGCCTCGACGGCCCCGTGCATGGCCTGGATGGTCCCGATGGCCGACGTCAGCGTTGTCTGGCCGCTCGTCGCGGCGGTGGCCGTCTGACTGGCAATCAGGACCACGTCGCGGGCACTTTCGCTGGCCTGGATGGCAGCCTCCGTCAGGGTCTGGGTGTGTTGGGCACTGTTGACGGTCGCGTTGGCCTGCGCCTGACTGCCGGACGCCAAATGGCAGACGGTGAGGGCGATCTGCTGGGTGGCCGTCGTGGCCCCATCCGCCACCGTGGCGAGCAGCATCGCCGTCTCGGTAACCTTTGCGGCGGCGCCCGCCACCTGCCGGACCAAGCCGGCCAGGCGGTCGGACATACGGTTCACGGTCCGTGACAAGGCGTCGAACTCGTCGGTTTGACCGTCGGTCAGCCGTTGGGTCAGGTCTCCGTGGGCAATGGTCTCCGCCGCCCGGGTCAGCCGGCCAAAGCCCTGACCCAGCCGCACGACGAGCGCCCGGGAGACGAGCAGACCCGCCGCCACGACGATCAGGGTCAGGGTCACGGCACCGGCGAGGGCGAGCCGGTTGCGGGACAGGCTGACGGCGATGCCACCGTCCACCTGCAGTTGCAATGCCTTCTGGATGGTGTTGGCCTGGATCAGCGCCGCTTCAAAGGCTTGATTCATCATCGAGGTTTCGGCTGCCGCCCGTTTGCCGTGTGTCTGGGCGACCGCCGGCAGGTGGGCCGTTTCCGCCTGCTGCTGTTGCCCGACGAACTCGAAAACCGCCTCGGCATGGGTGACGAGATCGACCTTGGCCTGAGCCAGCTTGGCCAGATGGGGGGCGATGCCGGGCTCGTGGGCCAACGCCCGCGTCAGCATGTCGAGCTGGCGATCGGTCTCCTTCTGGGCCTCGTGCAATTCCTGGCGATGGGTCACGATGTCCCAATCACCGACCAGCGTGTTGGCGGGACCATCGAGGGCCAGGAGGCTGAGCGACAGGCCGCTGATGGCCACGATCCGGTCGGTGACGGCAGGGAACCGGCCGATGACCGACTGCTGGGCGGTGATGTGGACAATCAGGAGGCCGAGGATCAGGGCATTGCAGGCGATAATCGAGCCGAAGGCGAGGGCGATGCGGGTTCTGATGGTCATGGTGACGCTTTCCCTCCCGGTATCGGGCAATGCTCGGCAGCGGCAGCCCGTTGGGGCCACAGTCTGCCAATAGCGCATTGTTCACACGAGAGGGTTGTCGAGTCATTGCAACTCGGTGTCTGTTTTGTTGCCAGCTGACCGCATGGGGCCGGACAGCCGCTTAGCGGCTGGCGGGACAGGCGCCTAGCGCTGTGCTGCAGTGGCGGTCGCTTCGCTGATCGGACCGGTCTGACGGGGCCGGCGCCGCCGCTTGCGGCCGCCGAAGCGGAAAAAGAGGGCGTAGCCGCTGACCCCCAGGATGATCAGGGTGACGGAGACCAGATCGGTGAGCGGGACGCCCCAGCTACCCCAATACTGCCCGTCGTGCAGGTCATAAAGGAGTTGCACCAGCTTGCGGCTCGTCTCGTGGCGGACGGCGACCGGCCGGGGCGTCTGCTGCCAGGTCGCCAGGGCTTGCGGCTGCCGATACACGCCCTGGTTGGTGACGACTGTCAAACCCGGTGTGCCGCTGCTGGCCAGGGCCAGATACTGGGTGCGTCCCGCCTTGCCGACGGGCAAGTCCTCGTGCTGCCAATGGGCGCCGTCGTCCGCAGAGACGAAGAGCCCCTCGTCGCGCAGCAGGGCATAGACCCGCCCGGGGACGGCCGGATCGTACCGCAACGTGCCCACCTGCTTGGCTTTGACGGGCATGATGATCGTCTGCCAGGTCGCCCCGCCGTCCCGTGACTCGTACAGGCCGGCATGGGTGCCCATCAGCAGGTGTGACGGGAGGCGGGGATCCTGGGCGGCAGTGAGGACGTACTGATCAAAGGGGCCCTGGGGTGGCTGATTGGCCTCGATGCGCCCCCGCAGCCAATCCTGATGATTCAGCCCGAGGGTGGTCACGGCGGCGACGAGGATCAGGCCGCCCATCAGGACGCCGAGCCAGCGGTGGATGAGGAGCAGTTGGGAGGTGATCATGGAAAAGAAGAAGCTCCGCCTGAAACGGTCATGGCAACTGTACAGACGCTGCGCCCGAGCCTCAGCCTCTTGCGGTAGCATGCCATGATTGCCGGCTTTCAGTGTCTGCTAAAGGCGCTAAAGCCAGTCGCCTTGGGAGTCCAAGGTGGCGATCAGGTCGTCGAGATACTGAAATCGGGCCTGGGTCGTCTCGGCCAGCAGCGATGCCTGGTCGGACAGGAGGGCTTCGGCGTCGGTCAGGCGGGCCCGGGCAGTCCGGCTGCGGGGCATCCGGGCAACCGCCGCCGAAAAGAAGCGCCTGGCCAGACGGGGCGCCTGAAGGTCGATCAGACCGATCCCGATCAGCAAGTGATGATTGCCGTTGCCTGGGGCCAGAAGGGCAGCGAGTGACAAACGCTGCACGCCGAGCTCCTTGTCGCCGCAACTGAGCAGGAGCGAGCCCCAGATCGCGTAGAGGTCGGCGATGAGGCTGTGCCAGCCCATCGGAGCGGACAGCTCCGGGGTGGCGAGCAGTTTAAACCCGTCGCCCTCCTGGACAATGCTGCTCAGGGCCGGCGGGAGGGCGTTCAAAGCTTCGGCCAGCCAATGTTCAACTCGCCTGGAGTCGCCTTCCATCAGGGCGATCCGGGCCAGATTGACGGGTGCCGCCGCGTCGAGCCGGTGGCGTTCGATCACTTCGAGAAAAGCCGCTTTGGCTTCGCCGAACCGTTCCCGGGAAATGGCCAGCAGGCCGAGGTTGTGCCAGGCGCCGATATTTTCGGGGTTGCCGGCGACGGCCGCCCGGCAATCGGCTTCGGCGCCGTCGAAGTCTCCCAGCCTCATGCGGGCGATCCCCCGGTAGGTGGCGGCGAAGCTGCGCGATCCCGGCTGCTCCCAGAGGGTGTCGCACAACTCGGCGAGGGCAGGCCATTGTCCGAGGCGAAACAGGGCGATGGCCAGGGCTTCGGGGATCCCGGGCAGGGACCGGTGCCGCCCGAGTCGCTCGACGGCCGCCGCCGGATCCCCCCGGGCCATCAGGGCTTCGGCAACGTCGACGAGGGCCGCTGGGGCATCGGCGCCAATGGCCGTGGCCCAGGCTTGTTCGAGGAGGGCCTGCGCTTCGTCGGCCCGACCCCAGAGCCAGAGGGCACCGGCCAACGTGACGCTGAGCTGACGCCGGTCGCTGCCGTGCATCCTGGCCAGCACATCATCGACCCGCTCGGCAACCGCTGAAAACGGGTGCTCACTGAGGAGATGGCGCAGGCGGGCCTGCCAGACCTGCCAGTGGTCCCCGGCGATCCATTCGGCGTTCATCAGGGCTCTGGCGGCGGCGAGCGGGTCCGACTGCCCCGCATGGCTCTGGCTCAGCCCGATGTGGGCGTCACGGTGGATGACCAGCGGTCCGGTCGTCTCGGACAGGGGCGTGGGCGGGGTGAGCAGGCAGCGCTCGTAGGCGGCGACGGCCACCGGGTACTCCCCCCGTTGGGCATGACAATGGCCGATGGCCAGCCAGTAGCCGGGCTCTCCGTCACAGGTGCCGGCTCCCTGCTGAGCCACGTACAGGGCCTGCTCGTCCCGCCCGACCGCCTGGAGGGCGGTGATCAGGTGGATATAGACCGCCGGGGACACGGGCAGGGGGCTGTGGCTGTTGATCGTATCGACATATGCACCGACTGCCTGCTCGATCCGGCCGGCCTGGCGCAGGGCCTCGGCCAGGTCCAGATGGGCTGCGGCATCTGCCGGGTACTGACGGGCCCGCGCCCGCAGGGGAGCCAGGACGGTCAGGGCCCACTCGTCATGGTCGTCCGGCAAGGCCTGCAGATCGCCCAGCGGTGCAAAGGGCGGCGTGACCTGCCGGCGTGGCGATGACTGATCCAAGGGGCCTCCCGGTCCGGTTGGCACACCATGGGCGGGTCCAAGGCTCCATGCCATGGCCGACCCGTGCAAAACGGCTGGTTTTGGTGGACACTCAGGGAGGGAGCGAGATGGCGGTGGTCGTGTGTGTCGATCTTACTGTAGTTTGCCCCTTCAAACCTGAGAAACGCCGGTGACTCCACGAGGTAACCATGTTGAAACTGCCTTTATGCCGTGTCGTAGCCCTGGTAGGGCTGGCATCGGGGGCCTGGATGCCTGCCGCCGTAGCTGGCCCGGCGTTATATGGGGCTGAAGACGTGGCGGTATGCACCCGGACGTTTCGTGTGGCGGCAGATCGGGGCTGGGGCCGATTGCCGATCGACCAGGTGGTGGTCGCCGTGGCCCGGAGTTTCGTCGGGCTGCCCTATAAGGCCAAAGGCCTGGAGCGGCCGGGTGACGAGTCGCTGATCGTCGATTTTTCCGGGTTGGACTGCACCACCTTCGTGGAGAGTTCCCTGGCCCTGGCCCGCTGTATCCGACTGCATCAGCCCACGTTTGCGGCCTTTGAGCGGGAGCTGACCGCCATCCGCTACCGGGACGGCCGGATCGACCAGTATCCGTCCCGGCTGCATTATTTTTCGGACTGGATCCACGAGGGCGATCGCCAGGGGCGGGTGGACGACGTCACGGCCGCCATCGGCGGCACGCCCCATCCGCTGCGCCTGACCTTCATGACGCTGCATCCCCAGGCCTATCAGGCCCTACGCAACCCGGCCTATGTGACGGCCATGCAGGCGATCGAAAAGACGATCAGTGCCCGCCCTTACCATTTCCTCCCCAAGCAGGCGATCCCGAAAACCGGTGACCGGATCCACCCGGGGGATGTCATCGCCATCACCACCAACGTGCCGGGGCTGGACATCAGCCATGTCGGTTTTGCCGTCACGGGGGACGACGGCAACCTGCACCTGCTGCATGCGCCCGCCCTCGGCCGCAAAATCGAGATCACCCGGGAGCCTCTGGCCGCCGCCAT
>JACMPN010000317.1 GCA_014377495.1 Candidatus Sericytochromatia bacterium | reverse complement strand
CGGTCGCCAAGGTGTCGGTGACGATCCCCGCCGAGGGGGTGGGCGAGATCATCTTCACGATGGCCGACCGGCGGCGCAGCGAGGCGGCGCGCGGCGAAAACGGCCAGGCCGTCGCCCGTGAGACGGAAGTGGCCGTCATCAGCTACGAGAAGGGCATCGCCACTGTGGTGCCCTGGCACAAACTGATGGCAGACCCGGCGGGCCACGCCGACTGACATTTGCCCTGTTTCATGGGTTATTGTCAGCCGGAGCGATAATGCCGGGGCCGGCTTGACCATCCTGGGAAAGGACCCAACGTGTATCTCACCATCGTCTTTGTACTGATCGCCGTACTGACGCTCGTGGCCCTGCTCGTGGCCATCGGGAGCATCTATCGCCGCTGCGGACCCAACGAGGCCCTGATCGTCTACGGCTGGGGCGGCACCCAGATCGTCACCGGCGGCGGCAAGCTGGTCATTCCCGTCTTTCAGACGTGGCACCAGCTGGGTCTGGAGCTGATGAGTTTCGATGTGGCACCCGAGCAGGACCTGTACACGTCGCAGGGCGTGGCGGTCAACGTCGAGGCGGTCGCCCAGATCAAGGTCCGCTCCGATCCCCAGAGCATCCGGACGGCAGCCGAACAGCTGCTCTCCAAGAACCAGCAGGAGCGGGAAGGCCTGATCCGCCTGGTCATGGAGGGCCACCTGCGGGGCATCGTCGGTCTGCTGACGGTCGAGCAGATCGTCAAGGAGCCGGAGATGGTGGCCGGGCGGTTCCGGCAGACCGTGGCCGATGATCTGTCCAAGATGGGCCTCGAGGTCATCTCCTTCACCATCAAAAAGGTGATGGACGAAAAGGACTACATCAGCAACATGGGCCGGCCCGACGTGGCCCGGATCAAGCGGGAGGCGGAGATCGCCCAAGCCGAGGCCGAGCGGGACATCGCCATCAAGCGGGCCATCGCCGAGCGGGAAGCGGCCACGGCCCGGTCCCAGGCCGACCAGGAAACCGTCATCGCCCAGGCCGCCTCTGAAACGAAGCAGGCGGAAGCGATGCGGGACCTGAACTTGAAAAAGGCCGGCTACGACGCCACCGTCAATCAGCAGCGTGCCGTCGCCGAAAAGGCGTACGAGATCGCCCAGAACCAGGAACAGCAGAAAGCGATCGCCGAGCAGGTCAAAATCGCCCAAGTCGAGAAACAGGAACAGATCCGGGTCGTCGAGCTGGAGGTGCAGCGCCGGGAACTGGAGCTGGAATCCACCGTCATCCGCCAGTCGGTGGCGGAACAGAAGCGGATCGAGATCCTGGCCGGTGCCGAAAGCCAGCGGCTCTCCCGGGAAGCGGCCGGTAATGCGGAAGCCCGCCGGCTGGCCGGTGAAGCCGAAGCCGGCTATGCCCTGGCCACCGGTAAGGCCAATGCGGAAGTCATTCGCCTGAAAGGTATGGCTGAAGCGGCCGTCACCGAGGCCCAGGGTCAGGCCACCGCAGCGGCCATGCGGTTGCAGGCGGATGCTTACCAGTACTACAATCAGGCCGCCATGCTGGACAAGATGGTCACGGCCCTGCCGGAGATCGCCCGGGCCTTTGCCGAGGCGTTCGCCAAAGTGGACAAGATCACCATCGTCTCGACGGGCGAGGGCGGTGGCGGGGCCAGCTCCCTGACTGCCGAAGTGGCCCGGATGGTCGCCCAGGTCCCCGAAGTGATCGAGACGATCACCGGCGTGAAGATGGGCGAGATGTTCAACAAGATCCGGCCGATGGCGGTGGATCCCGACATTGTTCGGGTGCCACCCATGCCGCCCGCCAAGCCAGTCACCGTGGTGGAGACACCGGTGACGATTGTCGCGACGGAAGACAACGCCTAGCGTTCGAGCCACTGTTTTTGACAGCCATGCCCGGGTACATCAGGAGCGGTGGGCTCTGGCCCTTTTCGACAAGAACGGCAACGGCTACCTGAGCCACAAAAAGCGGAAGGACGCCCTGCAGAGTCGCAATCCAAAGGGCATGACGCCGTGGCTGCCATCTGCGCCATGAAGAGCGAGATCGAGGACGTCCACGGCCCGCCCCATCACCGGCAACGACATGCCTTTCGGGTTTGGGCGATTTTAGGGACGCTGATTGAGCGTTGCTGGCGGCGCTCGGACCCCTCCTTAAGGTTCCCCGCAAGGGGGAACCAAGTGTGTAGCCACGGAAAAGGCCCCCCGTCCGACGTGGATGGAGGGCCTTGCCGTAACTGTGGTTACTGCACCGGTTGCTTGTGGCTGATCCGCTGCAGGAAACGCTCGGCGTGGACGACGAACCGCTCGTGCGTGCCTTCGCCGATTTTTTCTTTTTCGTCGAAGGCGGCGACGTTGAACGTCAGCCGTTGGCCTTCGACTGCATGCAGCGTCGCCGTGGCCTGGATGTGGTGGCCCAAGGGCGTCGCCGCCAGATGTTTGACATGCAGGCCCGTCCCGACGGTCGTCGTCCCCAGGGGCAAGTGCGGTCCGACCGCCGCCACGGCGGCCTGCTCCATCAGCGCCAGCATGGCGGATGTCGCAAACACGGGCAATGCCCCCGAACCCACGGCCACCGCCGTGTTCAGGTTGTCGACCTGCGTGTCTGCGTGGCCCGAAATGCCAATGACCGACTCCAGTTGCATGAGGGGCTTCCTTCTGATCGCGTAGACCGTTCTAGCTTAATCGTTGCGTGCAAGGCGGGTCAACAGTACGGCTGGGCCCGACTCGGGGCTCGGTCAGGAATTACCTGTACAGCCTTTCACGGCTCCCTGCCCCGCCGGCTGCTGACCGTTACCCGGTCCGGATGAGGCTTGATCGGCAGGTCCTGTCTGGGCTGTAAGGCCGTGGGCACGGCCGTCGTGTCCGGCTGCCGATAGACTTGCCATAGGGCGATGAGGAGCACGCCGGCCACGGCCCAGACTCCGGGCTGTCGTACGAGCCAGGCTGCCGTCGCCAGCAGCGACTCGTGCCTGACCCAGCTGGTCATGATCATCGCGGCCAGGATCCCTTCGCCGGCCATGAACACGGCGGCGTGGTGGTCCCATTCGTAATAAGAGACGGGACTGGCAAAGCGCCAATCCGACAGGGGATAGAAGTGGGCGTGAGGCTCCCCGTGGTGGGTGACGAAGTCCGCCGCCACGTGACCAAACCAACCCCAGATCAGGGGCAGCCAGCGCGGGGCCAGCGCCGCCGTCACACCGGCGGCGACGGCCCAGATGACGAGGGAATGGCCCGCCCGCAGGAGCAAGCCGGATACCAGCCCGTCCCTGGTCGCCGTCAGGCAGCCCGCCCAGCGTCCCTGCCACGCCGCATAGGCGGCCGGGGCGATCAGAAAGGGCACGTCGGGCAGGACGGAGCCGATCACCGCCTGGGCCATGGCGGGTCCGGTCGGCATCAGGGCGTAGGTAAAGAAGGCGTGAGACGTAGTCATCATGGCTTTTATCTCCTGCAAAGAGGCGGGAAACGCTGTCACGCTTAGATCCTAAGGGACAACCCATGCTGAGTGCTAGTTGTTGCGCGGTGTTTCAGGATTGGTGATCCAGCGTTGCACGGGGCCAGCGCAAGGTTTTTGGTTAAAGGGCAGATAAAGACGGCATGAAGATGCTGCGCCACCTGCCCCCCGTCATCACCCTGACCGGCCTGATCGGTCTGGCCGGCTGTGCCGCCGGACCGGCGATCGCCCCCCTGGCGGCTCCGGTCCAGTCCAGCCTGATGGCCCGCACGGTCGATCTGCCCCAGCTGATGGGGGCCCGGCCGAGCCTGTTGCCCGGACAGCGCGCCATCGCCCAGCGGACGAACCCGGCAACGCCCAAGACCCCCTACGAGCTGTGGGAAACCCACCAGGCCGGTCGCTGGCAGACCGCCGTCCGGCTGTTTGCCGATCTGCCCTCCGCCTACGAGCCGCAGCTGATGGCCGTCGGCGCGGCGACGCACCTCTATTTTTCCGCCATCCCGCCGCGCAGCTACATCCCCCGGGTCTACCAGACGCGGGCCGTCGGCAGGGGCGAGTGGGCAGAGCCCGAAAAGCTCGATCTGCTCGAACAGGGACGTGGCGCCGAGACGCCTGCCGTCGTCAAAGCGGTGAACGGCAAGTGGTGGATGGCCTATTGCTCGGCCGGGGCCACCCCGGATGTGCGGCTCGCCACCGGCACTGACGGCGTCGCCTGGCAAGCCACGGACAAGGTGGCCGACGGCAGACACCCGGCGATCATTGCTCTGGCTGACGGCCGGCTGGTCCTCGCCTATGAGCAGGGCACGTCCGTCATCATCCGCCAGTCGGTGGACGGGACGGCCTGGCAGGACGGCGTGACGATCCCCAACAGCAAAGAGCCCGCCCTGGCCATCTCGGGCAAGGCCGTCCTGCTGGCCACGGTCGATGCCGGCACCCGGCGGAATGCCGGTGTGACCTGGCGCCGTTCCGCCGATGGTCGCCAATGGTCGTCGCCCTATGCCGTGGGCGGTACCGCCGGGTTCGGCTCAGTCCGGTGGCTCGTCGAGGGGGCCAAAACCTCCCTCTACGGGGCAGCCGCCGGTGGGCAGGGGATGATCAATTTTGTCTCTGTGGTGCCATAACCTGCCGACTTTGCGATTAGTCAAAGCCGAGCATTCGGCACCGCCAAGCGCTTGATATATTGGGTATCACTGGGTTGGGGCTTGTGCTAAGGTAATGACTAACCAATTGGTAGCATCAAGGCAGCATCATGGCGCTCGATTTGTTGACCGTTCTCGATCGCGTGGATGGCAAACGCCGGCAGCTTTTTAGCCTCCGGTCCAGGCCCGCTGCGCTCATAGCCCAAGTCAAGCACGTGCAGGATCTGGCCTGGCTGCATGCCTGCCTCCAATGGGGCGGCTGTACGATGCGTCCGAAAGAGATCGAGTCGATCATCGAGACGGGCCTGGCGATCGCCGGTCATCCGATCAGCGAGCACCTCGAGGTCCAGAACCTCGCCGATGCCCTGGAATGGATCGAGGGGTGGGCCCGGGCCGACGTGCCCTTGCGGACGCGGGACGTCCTGCACGTCCACGGCATCCTGCACACGGGGGTGCCCGGCACCACCCCCGGACAGTTCCGGGCCAGCGAATTACGCGTCGGCGGGATGTTCGACAGCCACACGCCCGGCCGGGAGATCCCCCGCCACATCCAGGCGCTCTGCACCCGGATCAACGGCCGTCCCGGTCGCAAGCAGCACCCGATCGACCGGGCGGTGCTGGCGATGACGACGCTGATGACCCTGCTGCCCTTCCGGGAAGGCAACGACCTCGTCGCCCGCCTGATCCTGAACGGTCTGCTGTTGCAGCGGGCGTATCCGATCGCCGATTTTCCCGACCCGGCCCGGCTGCGCGAGTGTCAGCAGGCGGCCCTGGCCGGCAACCTGCCGCCCTTGACGGCCCTGGTCGCCGCAGCCGTCGAGGCGGGTCTCGACCGGTATCTAAAGGCTCTCGCTTAAGGGGTTGTCAGAGAGGCGTCTGGCAACCCCTTTTCACCAGTGATCCTCAAGGGCCGTGACGTTTCTTTTACTGGCCCGGCGGGTTTCGGGCCCGGCGGGGGCGCCACCAATGGCGCCAGGCGACAAAGAGCAGGCCGGCGGCCAGGATGAGCAGGCTGAACCAGCCCATCCGCCTGATGATCACCTCGGCGTAGACGCCGAAGGTGTAGCCGATGAACCCGAAGCAGAGGGCCCAGCCGATGCCGCCCAGGGCGTTGTAGAGGAAGAATCTGCCGAAGGGCATGTTGTGGATGCCCGCCAGGAACGCCGCGTAGGCGCGCAGCAGGGCGAACCAACGGCCGAGAAAGACGGTCTTGTCGCCGTGGTGGTGGAAGAACCGCTCGGCGATGATCATCCGCTCCGGGGTGAGCCCGACGTAGCGGCCGACTTTGGCGACGATCCGCCGGCCGAAATGCTTGCCGAACCAGTACCCGAGGTTATCGCCGAGGATGGCCCCGAGGGCAGCACTGGCGATCACCCAGCCCAATTGCAGGTGGCCGCGGGCGGCAAGCATGGCGGCCACGACCAGGGTGGTCTCGCCCGGAAAGGGGATGCCGGCGCTCTCAATGCCGATCGCCAGCGCCACGGCCAGATAGCCATATTGGTTGATCCATGGCAGCAACTCGGGATGCACGCTGTCTTCCTCAGGTCCCAGCTTACCGCGCCTTGGCAGGGCCTGCCTGATTGGCTGTAAGCGCCTGGATACGCCTGTTGCAAGATTCCATGCGGCCCCCGAGGCTTGTGGCGAGCCCCATTGGCCCGCTAGAATGCCGTGTCGGCTCGATGGCGTTTCGGGTCGCAGGCGCTGCGGGTATCCCCGGCGCTTCGGCATCCCGCCCGCAGCTGGCAGGGGTGTCGCGACCTCACCCCCGCCCCTTTCCACGCTGGAGAGGGGGGCCCGCCCAACACCCAGGAGTCGCTACAGATGAAACCCATGGTCGCTGTCGTTGGACGCCCCAACGTCGGCAAATCGACGCTGATCAACCGCCTTGCCGGAGCCCGCATGGCCATCGTCCACGATCTGCCGGGCGTCACCCGGGATCGTCTTTACCTCGATGCCCACTGGATCGGCCACGTCTTCTCCGTCATCGACACGGGCGGTATCGTCCCCGGCGACACCGACGAGCTCCTGCAGTCCGTCGCTGCCCAGGCCCAGATCGCCATCGAGGAGGCCGATGCCATCCTCTTCGTCGTCGATTTGCACGACGGCGTCACCCCCATCGACATCGAGATCGCCCAGTCCCTGCGCCAGACCAAAACGCCCGTCTTTTTGGTGATCAACAAGCTGGACAACCCGGAAGAGGCCTGGAAAGCCAGCGAGTTCTACGAGCTCAGCCTCGGCGATCCTTACCCGATCAGCGCCATGCACGGCATCGGCACGGGTGACCTGCTCGACGCCGTCGTCGCCACGTTCCCCAAGCAGGACGAGTTCGTCGACCCGGACGTGCTCAAGATCGCCATCGTCGGCCGTCCGAACGTTGGCAAGTCCAGCATCTGCAACTCGCTGCTCGGTGAAGACCGCTCGATCGTCAGCCCGATTTCCGGCACGACCCGCGACGCCATCGACTCGATGATCAAGTTCAACAGCAAGCAGTACATGCTCATCGACACGGCCGGCATCCGCCGCAAGTCGAAGGTCGACTACGGCGTCGAGCAGTTCGCCGTCGTCCGGGCCCTGAAGGCCATGGAACGGGCCGACGTCGTCGTCATGGTCATCGACGGGACGACGGGCGTCACCGAGCAGGATCAGCGCATCGCCGGGCTCGCCGATGACGAGGGCAAGGCCGTCGTCGTCGTCGTCAACAAGTGGGACGCCGTCGTCAAGGACGAGCACACGATGGTCAGCTACGCGGAAGAGGTGCGCAAGGAACTGCACTTTATCAAGTACGCCCAGATCCTCTTCACGTCGGCGATCACCCGCAAGCGGCTGAACATGATCTTTGAAGCGGCCGACTCGGCCGCCGAGGAGAACATGCGGCGTATCCCGACGGGCCTGATCAACCAGGTGCTGATCGAGGCCATGGCCCTCAATCCCCCGCCGACCGACAAGGGCCGTTCGGCGAAGATGAAGTACGTCCCCCAGGCGACTGTGAAGCCGCCGACGTTCATCCTCTTCGTGAACAACCCCAAGCTGATCCGGGAAACCTACGTGCGGTATCTGGAATCGAAAGTGCGGGCCGCCTTCGGTTTCGTCGGCACGCCCTTGCGGATGATCCTGCGGGGTCGCGAGGAGAAATAGCGGGCAGAGGGCACCCACGCTGGCTGCCCCCGGCATCGTCTCATGGTTCAAACGACAGGCCCTGTACCCTACAGGGCCTGTCGTTTCACGTATGCGCCCGGGCTGCAGCCGGTCCACGTCCGGAACGCCCGGCGGAAGGCTGACGGCTCCGAAAACCCGAGTGCGTGGGCGACGGTGGTCGCTGAGTTGCCTTCCAGCAGGAATTTGCTCGCCGCTTCCTGAATTACCTCGCCTAACCAGCAAACGCCGCAAGCGACAGCGAGGGCCAGGGCTGGACGAAAGGGCCATGGCCACGGATGCAGGCGCTCGCATCGGTGCGGTCCGTCACCCCTGGGCCTTTCGCCATCCCGGGCACCTCCAGCCGCTTCGCCATCTGACGGAGCGCCTGCAGCCGGACAGGCGGCGCCATACGGCAAGTCGGCCCCGCCTCCGCATGAACGGGGACGGGGCCGACTGGGTCAAGGCAAAGGCTGTCTCTACGTGATGTAGCCTTGCACGGTAAGAATGGCGATGACGATGCCGAGGATGCTCTCGCCGGCGATCAGGCCGGAGCTGACGGTGATGACGTACTTCTCAGCGAGCACGGGGCTCTTCTGCGTCAGGATCCAGGCGATCAGGGCGCCGGCGAACATCGAGAAGCTGTTGAAGAAAGGCACCACCAGGGCGATGCCCAGCCCCGTCGGGGAGGGGATCCACGTCTTGTGCTTGGGAAAGGCCTTTTCCAGCAGCGTCAGGACGAGGCCCAAGGCCATGGCGAAGTACAGGGCCGTGATCGCCGACGGCGGCAGCGAGCCGGCCCCCTGCGACAGGAGCTTGGCCACGCCGGCCCAGACCTGTGCAGAGGGCGCCGGCAGCTTTTCGGTGCCCAGCACGCTGGCATTGGGCACGATCAGGGTGTAGACCGGGACGACGAACGCCGCACCGGCAATGACGCCGAGAAACTGGGCCCAGAACTGCTTGCGGGGGTTGCCGCCCAGCAAATAGCCCGTCTTGAGGTCGGTCAGCAGGTCGGCCGAGTGGGACGCCGCACCGGACGT
>JACMPN010000316.1 GCA_014377495.1 Candidatus Sericytochromatia bacterium | reverse complement strand
GCGTCGTGGCCAGCGCGATCATTGCCCCGGCCTTGGCCGGATCCGCCACAAATGCCTTAAGGGCTGCTGGATCACCGGAACGGCCGTGGGCCGCACCGAGTGCTCTGCCCATGTCACGCACGTAGGCAGCCTTTTGGTCAGGGGTTTTCAAGCTCTCGAGTTTGACTGACCCTTTTTCGGCGGCCCTGGGTTTGACCAGGAAGATCTTACCGCTCACTGCGACCATGGCTGTCTTCGGGGCGCCGTCGCCCAGGTACAGCGTCGATGCCGCCTGATAGCGCTCCAGGTCACTTTTCGTGTTCCCGGTGGGTGCCAGACCGGCATCCGAGAGCTGTTTTGCCAGGTTGCTTGGGGTCAGTTCCTTCAGCTCGACGATCGTGCCGCCGACGACGGCATCATAGGCCTGCAGATCCGATGAGGCCGTCCCCTTCTGGTCCCGGAGGATGTCCGTCACTACCTGACCTTCGAGCCACGGCACTTTGGCGAGGGCAGTGGTGATCTCGCTGCTCTGATTGGACGCAGGATCAATGCGGTCATCGGGGTTTTTTTTATTCGCTTCCAGATTGAATTTGCCGTCCGGCGTGGTCCGCTCCGCCATCATCTTGGCATCGGTTTGCTTGCCTTTTTTCGTGAGGACGGTGGTCACCTCCGGTGCCTCGATCGTCGTGTTACCACCGAGGCCTTCCGCGTATGCCTTGAGAAACTCAGCCATCAGGCCGGGATCGGTCCAACCCGCAGCCACCAGACTGCTCATCCCTCGCACGAGGTCAAAGCTCGCCGGTCCCGGCGTCGCTTCGTCAAAGTCGGTCAGGCCAAACGTCACCGGGACCTTGCCCGTGGCGTCGGGCGCGCCGGTGCGGACCACGCCAAAGTTCTCCGGGTGGATGTCACCCTGCAGCATCGTCCGGGGCGCTTTGGTCAGAGGCGAGTCTTTCAGGCCGGCGATCATTTCCCGATAAAACTGCGGTGACGTACCCCGGAAGAACTTGAAGGGGCTCACCTTCAATTCGCCGACCTTGGCGGCCGTGCCGGCGGGATTGCCGGTCCTGGCCAAGTCTTTGTCGATGTTCGCCGCTGCCGCTTTGGGATCGTGGCTGACTGGCCCCGAAGTGGCCCTGGTCGCAGGCAACTCCATGACGATCTGGCTACCGGTGAAAGCTGCGGACTTGGTGACCAGGGTCCGCAGTTCCGTCAGGTCATCTTTGGTCAGATCGGTGTGGGTCTTGGCAAAGGCCGCCGCTTCCAGGTCGGTGCTAGTGGCGTCGCCGTTCGGGTTCAGTTCCTTGATGAGCGGGGCGAGTTCGGTTCGTGAGACACGCCTGTCACCGTTCACGTCCAACCGGGCGGACATTTCAGCCGCCTTGCTCGAAAACTCCATAGAAAAGCACCTCACAACCCCAAACCATTACCTGTTGTATACCCCACGGAATAAAGACCAAACCAATGTAGCCGGTGCAAGGGCAGGGCGGTTAGTCGGAAGGCCTCCGGTGGCATAAGTAATCTAGTACTCAATAAATCCAGGCTGAGGAGGATCCAATTGGCTGGCCATGCGATCCACCGCGGCAAAGACAGCCCTGATTTCGGGTTTTCCTTTGCCAGTTCTGTGTCGTGGCCACCGTGTGGACAGCCTGTCACACCACTGGCGCCTGCCCTGCAGCAGGATACCCGGCCAAATTCCGGCGAAACACGGGGCTCCGCCCGGGCCTACGTCGCTTTGGCCTCCTCCGGCCTGA
Organism: Candidatus Sericytochromatia bacterium; assembly: GCA_014377495.1. Taxonomy (GTDB): domain Bacteria; phylum Cyanobacteriota; class Sericytochromatia; order JACMPN01; family JACMPN01; genus JACMPN01. Next base: position 9,354 of record JACMPN010000316.1, on the reverse strand, counting down.
CGCCAGGCCCTCGACAGGACGCAGCCATCGTCGATCTGCTGCAGGTCGCCCGGACCGAAGCAAACGCCATCAACCAATCGATGCGGGAGGCCACCGGTGGCCATGGCCTGTCCAAAGGATTCAACCGGTTCGTCAATGTCTTCACACACAAGGGTGACCGTCTCGAGGGGGCGCGCCGGGCAGCGGTGACGGCCCTGACGTCGACACTGCCCAAAGACCTGGAGACCTTCCACGGGATGTTGTCGGCTGCCGGTAACGATCCTGTCCGGCGCCAACGGGCCGGCGAATTTCTCGATGGGGCCCTCAAACGGGTGCAAAAAGTGACTGATGCCTATGCAGGACGTGAGACCGACTTTTCCAAATCCAACAAATTCTGGTCTGGCATTGCGGCCGACACGATCGCCGGTGTCGGAGTCGTGGCGGGCCTGGCCCTGTGCGCCACCGGCGTGGGAGCTCCGGCGGGTGCCGCATTGGTGGCCGGTGCCTTTGCGGCGGGCGGCACCCTGTCGATAGGTGCCCACGTGGCGCTCGACAATCAGTTCAATTTCAAAAAGGAAGGGCTGGCGACGTTTGTTGTGGGCGGCTTGTCGGGCGCAGCCACCGCATTGACGGCCGGAGCCTCGACCGCAGTGTCGGGCCGGGTCATGACAGGGGCTGCGAAAGTGTTTGGCAAACAGGCGGCCCAAGGGGCGCTCATCAAAGGTGCGGCACTGGCGGTCGGCCGAGGGGTCACCTATGGCGTGGCGGGCGCTTCGATTAGCGGTGTCCAAGCCATTGCCGACGAGTCTCAGCACGGCTTCAAGCCAGGTGCCGGTGGACGGATCGCCAAGGCGATGGGGGTTGGTGGCGTAGGCGGTTTTGTTGGTGGTGCTGTCTGGAGTGGTGTCAGTTCAGCCGCCGGCCAGTGGGGCGGCCCGGCACTGCAACGGGTGTCACCCACGCTGAGCAATCGGGTGACGGCCATCGGCAGTCGCATCGACGGCAGCAAAGTGGGTCGCGTCCTGATGAGCACGGCATCGGGTGCATTCTACGGCGGGCCTGTCGGTGCGGCGGGGACCTGGATCGCCGCCAAGATGACGGGTCAAACGATGACCGGATCCGAACTGTGGCATCAGGCGATCGGCGGTGCGATCCAGGGTGGTCTCGTTTACGGCGCCTGGGCGTCGACCAAGGCGGGCAATCAAAACCTCGAAGCGGCCGGATCCAATGCCGTCGAAGTGCCCGGCCGCCGCACACCGGCGTTTCGGCGGACGTCAGCGGCGTCGACCCTGATCCGGGACTTGGGTGGCCTCCGTCCGGAGAATGGCGCCAAGCAGCCCCTTCACCCGCAAACGACTGGGAAACGCTCAGGCGATCGGGAGCCGTGACCCTCAGGGACCGGGTTCACCCTCTCAAGCGCCGAAGCGTTCCCTCTGAACGTTTCTAGGCGCCGACCGTTGCCTGGGGGACCATCCGGGCCTGCAGTCCCTGCCGCCATGGCTCCGGTACCCCGTTGGCTGCGGCCAGCAGGCTGCCGACGACGGCCCCCCGGTGGCAGTTGTCACCGCCAACCATCGTGTTGGCGATGATGCCCGCCATCACGTCATCGTGGTATTTCCAGGCCAGATACAGTGAGGCCGGCATGGCTTCCGCGATGTAACAGGCCGTGCTGTAGCGCTGACCCACGATCACCTCATCGGGTTGCGACTGCCATTTCTCCGCCTTCGTCGGTGACAGCCAGTCGGCCGCTTCGGTGCGGATCGCCTCACGCAAGGGCACTCCCGCCTCCAACGCCAGCAAAAGACGGACGAGCGTGTCGGCAGCTTTGAGCACGCCCTCGTGGCGGTGTGTCAGCGCTACGTGGGATTGCACCACACGCCGCACCTGCTCGTGCGGCTCGCCCGTGAGCGCAGCCACGAGGGCCGGCACCTGGGCCAGTCCACCGATGTGCTCGTCGCTGATCCCGCAGTCCAGCGGCGGAGTTCCCCGCGCATAGCGCTGGAAAAACCCCCGGTGGTACTCCTCGACGTACGTATCCCGATGCCAACCGGGCTGCAGCATCAGCGTGACGTAATGATCGAGCCAACGGGCAGGATCATAACCACCTGCCTCCTGGACCTGTTGAAACAGCGCCGTGGCCAAGCGGAAATTCAGCGTGTTCTCGCCGGCCAACAGGAACTGGTGGTAGTGAATGTCCCGCTGACCCCACCATTGGGCCTGTTCCCGCAGGATGTCACAGGCCTCGTTTGGGGCCTCATAGCGGGAGCGCCAGAGGATGCTGCCCGGATGAGGGTTTCGTGGGGCCTGGTAACCCTCGACCAGACCGTAATCCCGCCGCAGCGCTTCCCGGTCGTAGTACCAGTGCACCGGCATCGCCAACGCATCTGCGACCAAAGAACCGACAAAGGCAACAACAGAACGAGTCATGAGTTCCCCTCCACAAGCACGTCGGCGGATTCAGTTGTGCCGCCACTGATCATGCTACGTCCCGGGGACCCCATATTGAGCACCGTAGACCGCGACCTCGGCGACACCCCCGTCTGCAGGTTTCCCTGCCGGCAAGGCCAACTTAGGGAATAGGGGACGTGGTCAAGTAAACGCCGAGGGGACGGAGGGCGGTCGTGAGGCCGCTTTTGTTTTCAGCCCCGCCGGTTGAAACGAATGCGACGCACGCTGTCGCTACCCGTGAGCGTGGCGAGTGCATTGTGTGTTGTCACCCAGCCGTCGAAGAGACTCTCGTCCCCCGTCTTTTTGAATGTCTTGGCGATTGTGGCCAGTTCGCCGAGCAGCGCCAAGCCCTCATTGCGGGACCCTTCTTTGGGGTCGGGTTCGAACAATTCGATGTAGCCGCTCCGTCGGTCCCGAAACGTTTCATCCACTCTCGCGTGAAAGTACTCGAACTTCTCGTCCATCTTGAGAAGCACTTCATTCGCGCTCATTCCATAAATATCGGCCATGGGGACGCCTCGCGGTCCAAAATCAAAGCTGTCGGCGCAGCGCTCGAGGGGCCGCAGTTCGTCGCAGACGATGAGTTCTACCGATCCGACCCGGGCAGCATAGCAAAGGACAGCCGGCAGCCGACGTGGTGCCTGCCAAGGATCGTTCGGGCGCTGAGTGACGCACACGGCTTCCGTGAGCGAGCAGGAACGGAGCGTCCATTGTCATTTCACTGGCGACAGGTTGGTTTCTGCGTTAGGCAACCTGATCATACGCACCCGGTTCCCGCACGATTGACCGAAAATAACCCTTGCCCGGTTCTCTAGATGCTTTGAAGGCCCCCACATTGCTGTGGGGGCCTTCAAAATTGGGGTGGTGCCACCGCCCGGAATTGAACCGGGGACACGAGGATTTTCAGTCCTCTGCTCTACCAACTGAGCTACAGTGGCGCAACCGCTTATGAAAAGTAGCGGTCATTCAGTGGCATGTCAACCACGTCACTGGCCAAAACAACCAAAATTGATCTGATTTTCAGTCGCTTTTTAACCGTGCGACCAAGACAGGGACTGCTCTGCGCAGTATGACGGTGGATTGTGAATTGTCTGAACCACGCTTGCGGTGAGTGGCGCCAACCAGCTGTTGCGTGCTTCCGTGTGTGCGTGCGCGCGGTCGCGGGTGAAAAAAATCTCTTTCCCTCCGTGGGAATGGCACGATGTGTAGGTTTGTAACGCAACCGACCGGCTTGAAGTCCGGCAAGATCCACGTTTACTGACTCTTGGGGTTTTCTTCGCCCGTTCTAACGTGGTTGATTGCGGATTGACGCCCATGGGAAGGCCGGGTAATACTGATTACATCGGCACGGAGTCGTAGTTCAATTGGTTAGAGCACCGCCCTGTCACGGCGGAAGTTGCGAGTTCGAGTCTCGTCGACTCCGTATCCCTGGTTTTCTCAAAAGCCTGCTTGCTTCGGCCAGCAGGCTTTTGTACGTTTGGCCGGGGGGATCCGACCGGGCCATGCCCACTTGCGACGTGAAAGGCTGGACACGGCGCTCAGACCCTGCTGGGACCCATGCTGAGTGACGGCTGCTCCGGGCCCGCCTTCTGGATGGTGTACCAATTGCGAAAACGCCCCCAATCCCGGCGGGGTTGAGGGCGCCACCGTGCAGAACGGCTAGACGGTCGCCGGGCGCTTATCCAGTTCTCGGGTGAATTCCCGGGCAGCCCGTCCTTCATACGCCTTCTTGCCGTAGGCGTAACCGGCCACCAGGGGAAACGCCAGTGTGGCCTCGGCAAAGACCATCTGCTCCTGCTCCAGGTCTACCTTGCCCCAAGAGCTGGCTTCACGCAGCGTGGAGCCCGAGAGCCCGCCATCACGCTCGTCGGCCACGGTGATCTGGATGGCGTATTTGTGCATCGGCACTTCCTGGCCGAGGACTTCTGCCGCGACGACGATGTCCTGGGCAAAGTTCTTCGGTACGCCGCCACCGACCATCAGCAGGCCCGTCTCGCCGCTGGCGAGCTTGAGCTTGGTCAGTTCCAGAAAGTCCTTGGCCGAGTCGAGCGAGACATGGCTTTCGGGGTTGTGCCACTGGTGGTATACCAACCCGAAACCGGCCGAGCAGTCGCTGAATGCGGGAACGAAGATCGGCACGTGCCGCTCGAAGGCCGTGCGGACGATCGCACCCTCACCGAGGTTGTTGTCGACCAGATAGCGGCCCATTTCCCGGATGAACTCCCGAGACGAGTGGGGTTTGTGCGGCAGGGAGTCGGCGATCTTGCCCAGCACGTCATCGCAGTGCCGCAACTGTTCTTCGTCGATATACGTGTCGTAGATACGGTCGATGGCAAGGGCGCGCAATTCGGCGTCGTCGGCCCGGATGTCGCCGACATAGTGGTTGAACCCCAGTCCCTCGAAGAAGTCTTGGTCGACGATGTTCGCCCCGGTCGAAACAATGGCGTCGACCATGTTATTCGCAACCAGGTCATTGATGACTTTGCGCAGACCTGCGCTCACGAGGCTGCCGGCGAGACAGAGGATGACGCTGCAGTTCGGATCACGCAACATCGTTTCGTAGATCTTGGCAGCCCGGCCGAGGTTGCGGGCCTGAAAGGCCGTCTGAGCCATGGCGTCGACGAGATCGACGACGTCCAGTCGGGTGATGTCGATATGCTTGACCGTCTGGGCCAGGAACTCGGCTTTGGGCTTCATCAATGTAACCTCCCGTGCCTAGGGGGCACTTAGTGACAAAAATGGGGCCTGCCCAGGCACTGGTGCCTGCCAAGCCCGCCCCGGCCACGCCTGATTCGTGGTCCACAGCTAACGATAGGGCATCTCCTGTCCGAGTCAAGCTCGTCGGCGCCGGCTCCCAAACGGTCCGTCCACTCGGATTCGAAGACGGCCTTCAGCCCGATCAGGTCCTGATCGGAGTGATTCACCGTGGGTGCCGGTTTCAGCACCTTCACCGCCGGCTGGACGGCCCGGTGGTGCGTGGCCGATACCAGCTGAAGGGTGGGCGCCTGATCGGTGATAGTCACGTGGACGTCACCTTCGCACACGCACACGCACATCGCGTGTGCGAGCGCCTCGTCATGTAACGCTGATCGGTCCCGAGGCACGGACGATCTTGCCCCCTATCGGACCTGCCGCACCGGCGGGCACCGTGAAAAGCGTGAGAAGTGCCAGACCGATAGCCATGCGACCTTCATACGGGGAATTTTGGGGTGGGGAACGTTTTAAGCGTACGGCACCAAGCGGCCGCCAGCGAAGGACGAGGAACCTCGCCGGCTCTTCCGCCCGGGGGGAGACGGTGCTAGGGTGGTCTCCATTCATCGCACACGGGAGGAGCCACGGGTGTTTCAAGCCCTGATCAAGGTCTGGTTCGAATGGGTCCTGGATTGGGGCTACGGTGGCGTATTTCTGTTGATGGCCATGGAAAGCTCGATCTTCCCCGTACCCTCCGAGATTGTCATGCCCCCAGCTGCCTACTGGGCCCAACAAGGTCGCATGAACATCTGGCTGGTCATCCTGGCCGGCACGGCGGGCTCCTGGTTCGGCTCGGCCGCGACCTACTGGGTGGCGCAGTGGGCGGGACGGCCGTTTCTGGCCCGCTTCGGCAAGTACATCCTGATCAATGAGCGCAAGATCGCCCACGCCGAGCACTGGGTGGAGCAATACGGCAATGGCGGTATCTTTTTCGCCCGCTTGCTGCCCGTCATCCGCCATCTGATCTCCATTCCCGCCGGGATCTTCCGCATGCCCTTCGGCACCTTTAGCCTGGTGACGATCGTCGGGGCCGGGATCTGGTGTACGGTGCTGGCGTTTTTCGGGGCGGCCGTCATTGGTGATCAGCCGGATCTGCTGACGAATCCGGATGCGATCATCCATGTCATCAAGGCCAAACTGAAGTGGTTCATCATTGCCGTCGCCATGCTGGGTGTGGCCTACGCCGGCGTCATGCGGATCAAAAAACCCCAGCCGATCGACTCCCCGGCCGTCAGCACCGAGCCGAAAGCGTCCTAACGCCGGGCCCGTTCAGCGGCATCCACGACGTTCTGCATCAGCATGGCCACGGTCAGCGGTCCCACGCCACCGGGCACGGGGCTGAGCCAGCCCGCAACTTCCGCAACGGTCGGTGCCACGTCACCGATCAGACGGCCGGCGGCATCGACATTGGTGGCCACATCCACGACGATCGCCCCTGTCTGGACGTCTTCCGGCCCAATCAGGTGCGCCCGGCCTACTGCAGCCACGAGGATCTCGGCCCGCTGCAGGTGGCTGGACAAGTGTGTGGTCCGGGAGTGACAGAGTGTCACCGTGGCGTGAGCCCGGGTGAACAGGTGTGCAATGGCCTTGCCCACCTGCGGGCTACGGCCGACGACGACGACGTTCCGACCGGCGGGATCCAAGCCGTGACCCGCCAACAGGGCCATCACGGCGGCCGCCGTACACGGGGCGACGACGTGCTCTCCGAGCCAGAGTCGGCCCAGATTGACCGGGTGAATGCCCTCGACATCCTTGGCGGGGTCCAGACTCCGCCAGAGTGATGCGGCAGACAGGGTATCCGGCAGCGGGACTTGGAGCAGGACGCCGTGTATCCCGGGATCACGGCTCAGGGCCTGTAGTTGGCCGTGGGCCTCGCTGGGGGCCAGATCCTCCGGCCAGAGGACCTCTTGGAATATGCCTCCCAGTCCCTGCCACTGTTTGGCTAGGGACTGGCGGTAGCGCTGTGATCCCGCATCGGAGCCCGCCGCGACGACCGCCAATCCGGGCCGGGGCTGGTCTGCCGGCCAGGCGTCGATCCGCATGGCGAGAGAGGCACGGAGGTCCGCCGCCAGGGTGCGGCCATTGAGGCTTTGGGCGGGCACGGCGGCTTAAGTGCGGATGAGGGCAAACGCTTCAGCCCGGGTCCGGCCGTCTTCCTGGAAAATGCCCCGTACCGCCGAGGTCACAGTCATCGCCCCGGGCTTTTGCACCCCCCGCATGGTCATACAGAGATGCTCCGCCTCGACGACGACGACGACCCCGCGGGGACGCAGGGTGCGGACGAGGGTGTCGGCGACACCGGCGGTCAATCGTTCCTGTAGTTGCAGCCGTTTGGCGTGGGCGTCCACCACACGGGCCAGCTTGCTCAGACCCGTGATCCGGTTTTCGGCCGGTATGTAAGCGACGTGGGCTTTGCCGATGAACGGCACCATGTGGTGCTCACACATGCTGGAAAAGGGAATGTCTTTCACCAGAATGATCTCGTCATACACCTCAGACGTGAAAACGACCGAGACTTCCTCGTCGGCGGACTTCCCGAAACCAGCCAGGATCTCCGCATACATGCGGGCGACCCGCCCGGGCGTTTCCAACAACCCCTCACGAGCAGGATCCTCACCGATCCCGGCCAGGATCTGGCGGACACCGGCTTCAATCATGTCTAGATCCATTTTTGGTCCCTTCTTAACGGCCAGAGTACTGCATTCATGCCGCGATGAGGCGCATAGACTTTTGGCGGAAACGCGCAAGTTCTCGCGCCCTTGTTCCTATGTTAATCCCAAGATAACTACTTGGTGGTGCAAGCCACCCATTTCCGAGGAGGATTTCCGTGAAAGCTCGTGTCCTGGTTTCTCTCGTGGCTCTCACGGCCTCCCTGGCCGGCTGCGGTGCGTCCCCGATGTTGGCCAGCAGCATCGCTGTACCCGCCGCCGCCCCCGGTGTGCAGGCCGAGTCCTTCAAGGGGGTCGGTGATGCACTGCGCCGCCAGGTGCAACGGAAGTTTGCCGAACGTGACATCAACAACAACAAGGTGATCACGCCGGAAGAGTACAACATCAAGACCCCCGAGGATTTCGTCGACTTCAAACAGGCTGATGACAACGGCGACGGCAAGATCACCCTCGACGAGATGATGCCTGGTTTCTTCCAACGGGCCAACGCCTACCTGAAGCTGAGGAAATCCGCCAAGTTCATGTTCAACCAATTGGACAAGAATGACGATAACAGGATCACCCGCAACGAAGCCAATGAAGTTGTCCTAGCCGGTGTGGAAGAGAAATTCAACTACTTTGCCAAGAGCAAAGGCAAGACGATGGACAAGGGCCAGTTCACTGACTTTTTCGTCGAGTTGCTGATCAACGGCGCTGCCCCGCTCAAGCCGGCCAAGCCGACCCCGCCGGCGCCCCCGGCGCCTCCCGCCCCGACTGTCTGATCCACGTTAGTCCAACGACAAGCCACGGCTGCCCATGCAGGCGGGGCTTGTCGTTGGCACTCTGCCGGGCACAACGCGGGCGCCAGGTCGATCACACTCGCCGTCGGGGACGCCAGGACGAGTAAGCGCTCATATGGGCGACCTGCGGCCACGTCCGCAGCCTGCTACCCAATCGATGCCAGAGAATATCAGGCACGCGGTAAAGTAACTGGAAAAACAAGTGGAAACCACGCAAGTTCGCAGGCCTTTGATCCTATATTAATCTCAAGACAACAATCGGCGCACACAAGCCGCCCGACTTAAAGGAGACCTTCTGTGAAAGCTCGGATCTTGATTTCCCTCGTGGCGCTCACGGCTTCTTTGGCTGGCTGCGGTACTTCGCCGATGTTGGCCAGCAGCGTGACCATGCCCGCAGCAGCCCCCGGTGTCCAAGCCGAGTCCTTCAAGGGGATCGGTGATGCACTCAAGCGCCAAGTTCAACGGAAGTTCGCCGAGCGGGACGTCAACCACAACAAGGTGATCACGCCGGAAGAGTACAACATCAAGACGCCCGAAGACTTTGTTGACTTTAAAGAGGCCGATGACAACGGCGACGGCAAGATCGCCCTCGACGAGATGATGCCCAACTTCTTCCAGCGGGCCAACGCCTACCTGAAGCTGAGGAAGTCCGCCAAGTTCATGTTCAACCAGCTGGACAAGAACAACGACAACAAGATCACCCGCAATGAAGCCAACGAAGTCGTCAT
>JACMPN010000315.1 GCA_014377495.1 Candidatus Sericytochromatia bacterium | reverse complement strand
GATGTCGGACAAGCGGTCTTCCCGCCAGAGCGTGGCGATGTCCTCACCCAATCCCCGGATGGCCTGGGCGGCCTCCCGAAATGCCCGGACCCGCAAGAGCAGATCCCCTTTGATGTCCAGCAAACCCGCAATCTGGTCGAGCAGGCTGGCCACGTCCGCATTGCGCATCGACGTCCTCCCGGCAGCGGGCCCAGTGACAACTCAGACGACACTGCGGCCCGCGGATGGCGCACGCGCAGACTAGCATGACCGGCGACACGGGCCGCCAGCCCATCACCGTGGCCATGGACGGACGTGACCGCAGCGTGTCGTGTCCCGGGACGGCACCAAGGTGTATCCCTTCGGCAAAGCGGGTTTGGCCGAGGTCCTCGCCAAAATAAAGGCCGACACCGACCAGTACATCGATCCTGCCGGCCAACTGACTGATCAGTATCCAAACCCCAAGAGACCGGGACCCGCTGGCGGGTCCCGGTCTCTTTCGGCCTATGGCTTGTGAGGGCTAGAAGGCGAACTGAGCGCTGAGCATGCCGCCCCCCTGGCCCGAAGGCAGGAAAGCGCCGGAATTCGTCGTGGGGAAGGCCACATAGCTGGTCCCGTAGTAGCCGGCCCGCACGCTGTTGGTTCCCCAGCGCTTTTCGAGACCCAGGAAGTATTGCTGGCCATTGGAGAGTCGTTGGCTGAAACTCTGGTCCGGCACCAGATAGGTCGTCAGCGTGTAACGGCCCGTCAGCCAGAGATCCCAGGGACCCAGGGGCCAGCCGGCGGCGACGCCGGTACCCAGGCCATGGGCCAGCAGGACAGGCAGGTTGCTGGCAGGTTGGCCATGCCAGACATCAAGATGGTACCCACCGGTCAGGTACAGATAGGGCTCTTCGGCCCAGTCGCTGCCGATGATCCGCCAGCGCAACTCGGCGTTGCCCATGCCGCCCTGGGCAAACTGGGTGGCCGCCCGATTGAGCAGCAGCGAATAATCGGCGTTGATACCGAATCCCGGCCGGGTCGGGCCGATCTTGTCGAACCACCAGCCGAAATCCAGCATCAGGCCGGCCGCCAGGTCCCGGTCGTCGTGCCGGCCGACATGGAGCATGTAGTCGCTGGCAAAGCCGGGCAACTTCGTCTTGGGCACCACGATGGGGGCCGGTTCCAGCGTGGCGGCGGCTTTTGCCGGCGGTGGTTTCACGTCGGAGGGCAGCTTCTTGTCCAGCAGATTGGTCAGGGCCGCATCCATGGCGATGGCGAGTTCATAGCGTTTCAGGGACTTTTCGCCACGGAAGGTGCCGTCAGGAAAGCCGATGAGCAGGCCGAAGTGCTCGGTCAGGTCCTTGAGGATCACCCCGGACCAATGGCCGGCCGGGACGTCGGAGTACTGGAGGGTCGGTCCCTTGCCGGTGACGGCGACCTTCTTGGCCTCGGCCCGGGTCATCAGCCGATGCAGCATCCAGGCCAACTCGTAGCGGGTGGAGGGCCGGTGACCGTTGAAACGGCCCTCCATCCCGCCGGGCCAGCCCTGCATCAGGGCGTAGGAGTTGACCACCGCATTGACGGCATCCTCATGCTGGGCTTCGAGATCCCCGAACCCCCGGGGCTCGCCCTGTCTTTCCGTGAAATCGACGGCCTGTCGCCGCTCGACCAGGCGGACGACCCGCCACAGGGTCTCGGCGGTCTCATACCGAGATACTTCGGCCTGGCCGTCGAAGTTGCCCTCCGGGCTGAGGCCCAGGATCTGCCACTTGTCGACCATGTTGGAGACAGCCGTGGCCGCCCACACGTTCGCCGGAACGTCTTTGGGCAAGGCGGCGAGGGCGGGTAAAGCAAGCGAGCTGAGCACCAACCCGGCAAACAGCCGGTGCGGGCGGAACGAAAACAGCACAGTAATCTCTCCTACAGTGGGGCGGACGATCTGGCGCGAGGTCCGCCAGTGACTTTGGCAGAGTTGGCGTCCGAACATCGGTGCCCGGGCTCACCACTGCAGACGGGTTCCCGTCAGCAGCGAGTTTTAACCCTGGCTGCTGCGGAAGGCATAGGCGAGACAAAGCCAGCCGATGATCCAGGAGACGCCCCCCAAAGGCGTGATCGCACCCAACCAGCGGATACCCGTAAAGGCCAACGTATAAAGACTGCCGGAAAAGAGGACGAGACCGGCCAGAAACAGCCAACCTGCCGTCGACAACGCCGCCGGTGGCACTTTGCCGGCCTGCTGCAGCCATAAGCGGCCGAGATCCACGAGGAACAGGGCGAAGGCATGATAAACGTGATAGCGGTTGGCCGTCTCCCAGATGGTCAGGCTTTCCGGCGACAGGACCCCTTTTAACGCATGGGCGCCAAACGCCCCCATGCCGACGGCTAGTGCCATCGCCAATGCGCCATAAAACGAAAAGACACCCATCGCAAATCCTCGCCCGAGCACGGTGCTAACAGACCGGCACAGGCAGGTAACACCCCGCCAGGCTCCGGCACATCCAGTGTACGCGCGCAAAGGGCCGTCAGGGCCATGGGTTTGGCCCTGACGGCCACAGCACCGGTCAGCGGGTGACGGACGGCAGGGTGAACAGGCGGGCGAGCACGGCCAGCGGTTTCATGGGCAGGGCCGCATCCGTCCCCGGCAGCACGGTAATGTCCAATGTCGCTTTCGCCAGGGCGATATAACGGTCATCCCAGACGTGATAGCCCTGGTTGTTCAAAATCCATTCGTTGTAGTTCAGCTGATGCCAGACGGTCATCGTGTGTTTGCCTGGACCCAGGTCCCGCAGCGCCGTGCCGGTATCTCCGCTCATGTGATCAGCGCCGAGTTCGTTGCGCCCCCATTGGTCAGCCTCGACCGTCGAGGCGCCGCTACCGCCGACCTGGGCCCCATCGACCCAGACGGGGGTCCCGTGGGTAAACTCCTGGACGGTGACTGTCCTGGGGATGGCGGCTTTGGCTTCACCCAGCGTGCAGGGGTAGTACCCGCGATCCATGAGTTTCTCCGGGGCGTCCCCCTTTTTCCAGGAAATCGTCGTGCCGTAAGAAGCGGGTGGCATCCCTTTCTTCTGGGCATCGGTCAGTTCGCTGGCCGAAAACAGGATGGGGCCCACCATGTGCGTTTTCTTGTAGGTGGGGATGTCCTTATCCACCCCATGAGGCTTGTAAGCCTTGTGCGGGGCAGCCAACGCCGGAGCAGCCAGCAAGGTCACCAGCAATACGGCTGCCAGGGGTTTCCGAAGTGCCATCATCGTCTCCTCAGGGGTTGATTTCCTGTGCCAAGGGTCATGGTTGCTCCCCCGCCGTACCGCTCAGCCGTTTCGTCGTAACAGCCTGGCCGCCAAACACCGCAGGTGCAGGTGCGTCGATGGGCCCATAGCGAATTTGTTGCGCTTTTATGGCAACATGGCCCCATGCGGGCGCCTTGTGTCGGAACGAGGGACATATGGCCCATTGCAGCATGCCTCGCCGCCGTTTTCAAGTGATTGGCCCGGTCCAATGCCGCCAAATGCGCCCTTGAGAGGGCCGGCGGAGACCGATGCGGGCGCCACGAACCATAAATCGTCGGCATGCATTTTGGCCCGGGGGCTCCGTTGCCAGTTCGTCCGGGCCACCATGGCCACTGCCTCAATCGGTTGCCGGCAAGGCTGACGCCGGCTGGCGCTACGGCTGGGCCGTGAGTGCCACGACAACCACGCAGCCACCGACGTTCAGGCCCAGCCCTCTGGCGCTATTGCTGGCCACCATCGTGCGCCGCGGCTCCCAATGATCGGCGATCCACCCCGCCCGCAGACTGGTGAACCTGACGGCAAGGACCTTGCCGGGAAAGGCCAGAGGGGCCAACGTCACATCATGGGCTTGCTGCGCATTGAACCGGTCGCATGCCCCCGCCGCCCCGCTGGCTGGTCCGACCGGCCCTATACAGCCGGAAAAATACCGACGACCTTCAGACGACCGCCAAAGTCGACCTTAAACAACCATTATCAGCCTCTTCCATACTTAAATTAAAATAATTCATACTATAGTTTATATAACTATATTAATCAGAAATTACCCACTATTTATTCATTTTTTCGCTCCATGACACAGTCGTTGCCCTGGGTGGCGTTTCGGCATTCCAATCACCGGAACGCCGCTGTCCATCGGGGTTTTCGGACAGGCCCGACAGACCGTTCGAAAGGCTGTCGGGCCTGTCCGTTGCAAGGCGCCTATAACCCTGCCTATGCTGAATGACCTGGCCACAGTGCCGATGGAGAGGAGACCCACTATGCCCGCAGAGACGGCCCGCCCGTCACGACTGCAGCCCGATGGCCGGCTGCATCTGCAGCTGATCCCCGCCGGACCGGCCCATGCCGAGGTGTGGTGGCGCTGGCGCCAGGAGGTGGACACGCGCCGCTTCAACCCCCTGGATGACATCAGCGCCAGAGAGCTGGCCTCGAGGCTCAGCCTCGTCGGCAGTGACCTGCGGGACACGAGCTACGCCGAGTACCGCTGGATGGTCGTCCATGACGCCAAGGCGATCGGCACTGTCTCGCTGAGCCGTCCCTCCTGGCGCATGGGCTATGCCGAGATCGGCTACATGCTGGGTGAGGCCCACCAGGGCCAGGGATTGGGTACGGCCTCCGTGCGGCTGTTTGTCGACATGCTGTTTGCACAGACCAACCTGGCACGGCTGACCGCCACGATCAGTGACGAAAACACTGCCTCCTGGCACCTGATCGAACGCCTCGGTTTCGTCCGCGAAGGGTTGATGCGGCAGCATTACGTCATCCAGGGCCGCCGGATCAACGAATACATCTATGGCCTGCTCCGCCCCGAATGGGTTGCGTTGTGCCAGCCGGTCACCTGATGGCCTGATCGGGGGTCGCCCTGACCAACGAGATTGCCACATTTCGCGACCGGGGGGTCACGCTGACGACGCTTAGATTCGGTTACGGCAATTACAAAGACAACCAGTTGGAAAGCCTGGCCGACAACGATAACGGCAACTATGCCTACATCGACACCGAGCGTGAAGCGGAACAAGTATTTGGTTCCCGGTTGGTCAGCACACTCCAGGTGATTGCCAAAGACGTGAAGCTGCAACTCGACTTCAACAAGGACGTGGTCAAACGCTATCGGCTGGTCGGCTACAAAAACCGGGACATCGCCGATCGGGACTTCACCAATGACCGGGTCGATGCCGGCGAGATTGGCCCCGGACACAACGTCAGCGCCTATTACGAACTGGACGTGCCGTCCGGGACGACCGCCGGCCAGATCGTCGACGTCAAGGTGCGCTACAAGGAGCCGGAAGGCACGGTCAGCACGGAAGTGAACCAACCGATGCAGATGTCCCACAGGTCACAGTTTGATTCCCCCTTGGCCCCTATGGCCGGTCGCATAGTCGGCTGACCGGGCGCTATACTCGTGCAATCACCGGTGCTATACCGGGCCCCCACCCATGGAAACCCCGGACGAACAATGACTGGTGACCTGATCGCAGAGACGGACGAGGACAGCACACCGCTGCCCGTCCCGTCGCGTCCCACGGGCTGGAAGCGGGCCCTTCGTCTGCTCGCCATGGTCCTCGTCGTGTGTGCCGCCGTTTATGGCCTGCAGCATGTCAACATCAGCCAATGGGCCAATCCCGAGCACATCCGCACCCTCGTCGCCCGATACGGGGTTTGGGGTCCACTCGTCTATACCGTCGTCAAACTCGTGACGATGGTCCTCATGCTGCCTCTCGTGCCCGTGGCCATCGTGGCGGGCGTGCTCTATGGGTTCGTCTGGGGCCTGCTCCTCAACCTCGTGACGACGGTCATCGGGGCGGCCATGTCCTTTGCGATCGGCCGCCGGTTGGGCCGCCAGGCGATCCAGTCCCGCCTAAAAGGGCGCTGGCAGGGATTCGACAAAGGCTTTCAGGAAAACGGCCTCGTCTATATCGCCGCTGCCCGCCTGACGCCAGTGATGCCTTTCGGCGGCACCAGCTATATGGCCGCCGTGTCGAGCATCTCGTGGCGAGACTTCCTGATCGGCACGGCCGTCGGCATCGTGCCCACCCAGGTCGTCTACACCTACATCGGGGCCGCTGCCGGTGACGCCTCGTACACGAAGCTGATCGTCGCCCTGACGCTTTTGGCGATCATCACGCTGATCCCGGTCATCCGGCGCCAGATGCACAAGCGGTCGCAGCCGCCTCAGTCGCCAGCGCCCTGACCATCGCTTCCCTGACCGTCTCATCGGTCTCGCCGGTGAAACAGGCCTGCAACGCCAGCAACCCCGCCGGGTCGCCGATCTGCCCCAAGGCCCAGGCGACATGGGACCGGACGAACGGCGCCTTGTCCGCGGGCGGCCCCCCCCCGGCCGGGCCCGCACGGGGGGGGGCGGG
>JACMPN010000314.1 GCA_014377495.1 Candidatus Sericytochromatia bacterium | reverse complement strand
GTCGCCGCCGCAGCCATCTTCCTGTTGCCTCCGATGCGGCGGCACCTGGAATCGGGTGTCGCCAAGACCCGCATGGTCGACATCATCCGTCGGCCGGCGGCCCTGCTGTGCTACACCACCACCGCCGTCGTCATGATCGCCAGCTTCGTCCTCATCCCCAACATCGCCGCATACGTGCAGGGCAATCTGGGCTACCCCCGCGCGGGCATGGGGTTTCTCTACCTGGCTGGCGGCATCGTCAGTTTCTTCGCCACGATGGCGACGGGCCGGATGGTCGATCGTTTCGGTTCGTTCCGGACCGGCACGGTCGGCGCCGTGATGCTCCTGGTCACAACGTACATGGGCTTCTACGACTACGCCCCGGCCCTGACCGTCGTCGGGCTGTTCATGGCCTTCATGCTGGCGATGTCGATCCGCAACGTGGCCTTCAACACCCTGATCTCCAAAGTGCCACCCCCGCATGAACGGGCCCAGTTCATGTCCATCAACTCAGCGGTGCAGCACGGGGCCGCCGCCGCCGGCGCCATCCTGTCCTCCCGGCTGCTCAGCGAACTGCCAAGTCACCGCTTGGGCGGCATCGACCAAATCGCCCTCGTCTCGATGGGCATGACGCTGTGCCTGCCGTTGCTGCTCTGGGCCGTCGAGCGCCTAGTCAAACGGGGCCCGGGCGTCGGGCAGACCACCCCGCTTTCCCTGGCGGAAACGCCCTGAGGCGGGCCGGCCTTGACCGTGGCGGACCACTCGCCCTATAGTCGGTGGGCAAACCGTTCGAACTGAAACGACCATGCCATGCCCACCCGGTTTCAGGGCCAGCCGGACCAAGTCCAGGCGCTGGACACCTTCATCAAGCTCATGCGGGCCTCCGAGAGTTTCCTCTCCCGGCTGCAGCCGGGCCTGACCGCGCAGGGGCTGACCCCGGGCCAGTTCGCCGTCCTGGAGGCGCTGCTGCATCTTGGCCCGATGCACCAGCGCGAGATCGGCCGCAAACTGCTCCGCAGCCACGCCAACATCACCACCGTGCTGGACAACCTCGAGCGCGAGGGGCTGATCGTCCGCGTCCGGGAGACTGTCGATCGCCGGTTCATCACCGTCTCCCTCACGCCCGCCGGTCACGACCGCATCACCGCCGTATTTCCGAATCATGCGGCCGCCATCGCCAGCGGTCTGGCCTGCCTGGAGACGGAGGAGCAGGCGGAGCTCGGGCGTCTCTGCAAAAAACTCGGCCTCGCCCTGACCCATCCCGGCTGATGGGTCTCAACGCCGCTGCAGACGTGATGCTTGGGTGCTGCGGCGCTATTTGTTAAGCTGACCTGGGGCGCAGGCGTGTGCAGGCGTCCATCCACACTCGTCCCGACCTGATCATCCGGATCGGGAAAAGCAGACCGATAGCAGGCAATGTCAGCCAGTCAGAGCGGAACCAAACAGATCCTGATCGTGGATGATGATCCGGCGATCCGGGAAATCCTCGCCGAACTTCTGGCGGAGGAAGGGTACGCGGTCGCCACGGCAAAACACGGTCAGGATGCCCTGCAAAAGCTGCACGACGACAGTCGCTATTGCCTGATCCTCCTCGACCTGATGATGCCCGTCATGGATGGATGGGCGTCCCGCCGCCGCCAACGGCTGGATCCGGTGCTCACGGACATTCCCGTGATCGTCTTTTCCGGGGCGGACAACCTCGCCCAGCAGGCCGCCGAGTTGGCGATCGACGATTTTCTGGAAAAACCCGTCGATGCCGAACAATTGCTCGCCGTCATCAGCCGCCTCTGTGACTCCGCCACGCACTCGGGTGCAGCCCACGCCCTGCCGCACCACCAGACCAATCCACCCTGCGGCCAAAGCGCCTCTTGAACCATCGTTTATGCTACAAAACGTCTACAACGCAAAATCACCGACGTCCTCCTGCGCCTCGCTGCCGCTTGATTGCCGAAGAGCATTCCGGTCAACCGGCCGGTCGCGACCCGAAGACCGACGTATGTCCTGACGGAAACGCAGCATGCTCCCCACCAAAGCCGACGCCGTGCGCCACGATGCGCTGATCACCTGGCTGACCAGCAACCATCAGCGCCGCACCGAACAGGCATGTGCGATCGCCGGCTTGGCGCCCACGCAGCACTTCGCCCTGACAACGAGCCGGGACCTGGACGCACATACCGGCAGTGATCGCATGAACCGTATTCTCGGTGCCAGCCTGATCCTCCTTGTGGCCCTGTTGGGCTGCAAGGGCAGGTCCGGCGACAACGGCGAAGCCAAAGCCAAGCAGGGTCCCATGGTCATCGTGGCAGCCGCCTCCCACCGCCCGATGACCCTCGATGTGCCCGGCGTCGGTCACGTCGAGCCCGTGGAGAGCGTCGACGTCCGCCCTCAGGCCAGTGGCACCCTGTCACGGGTGCTCTTCAAAGAAGGCGACACGGTCCACGAGGGCCAGGTCCTGTTCGAAATCGACCGGGCCCCACTGGTCGCCAGCCTGAGACGCGCCGAAGCAGTCCTCAGCCGAGACAAGGCGGAGCATGCCATGGCCAAGTCCCAGTTCGAGCGCTATGACGATCTCTATCGCCAGGAAGCGGTCAGCCGCGAGCAGGTGGAACAGTTCAGGACCAGCGCCTCCTCCCTGGAAGCAGCCATGCAGGCTGATCAGGCCGCTATTGACCAGGCCCGGGTGCAGTTGCATTTTGCCACGCTGACGGCCCCGATCTCCGGCCGGACGGGCAGCCTGACCGTCACCATCGGCAACGTCGTCCGTCCGACCGATACCAGTCCGCTGGTGATGATTCACAAGATCAACCCGATTCGCGTCTCCTTCGCCGTGCCGGAGCAGCACCTGACCCGGATCCGGGCCGGGCAGCAGGCCGGGATCCTGACGGTCGTCGCCACGCCGCAGGGGTCGAAGACACCGACGGGCGGCCAGCTGGATTTCGTCAGCAATGCCGTCGATGCCGCCACGGGCACGATCATGGTCAAGGCAATCTTCACCAATGACAGCCAACACCTCTGGCCCGGCCAGTACGTGACCACCCTGCTCACCCTGGAGCGCCAGCCCAATGCCCTCGTCGTACCGTCCCAGGCCATCCAGAACGGCCGAAAAGGGCCCTTTGTCTTTGTCATCGGCTCCGACTCGGCGGCCGAAGCCCGCCCCGTCACGGTCGACCGAATCCAGGCGGGCTACGCAGTGATCGGCCGGGGCCTGAAACCCGGTGAGCAGGTCGTCACCGATGGGCAACTGCAGGTGATCCCCGGCAAGCCCGTCACTATCGCCCCGAGGCGCCCCGAGACGGCCAAGCCCAATCAAATGATGACAGGTCCGCCCAATCAGACCCCATCAGTCACGCCCAGCCAAGCCTCGATGGGGTCTGCCAGCCAATCAACGACGGTCACACCTAACAACCCCTCAACCACAGGCCGTCCCGGCACGCCTCGATGAATCGATATTTTTGGCGCCCTGACAACAGCGCCCGACCTTGCAAGAAACCGAAACCGAGCCGGCTCGGATCGGTGTTTAATGCGTTAGTGCCATCCCACCGAACCGAAAAAAGAGGCTCGCTATGACCGACTCCCCATTGGGCATCCGCCATGCCGCTTTGGCGGTCAGTGACTTGGCCCGCTCCGTGGCGTTCTACACGGACACCCTCGGCTTCACGCCCGCCTATGTGACGTCTGCTGACTGGGCGATGGTCAGCATGGCGGGCACGACGCTCAGCCTGATCCTAGTGCCGCACTTCAAACCGCCGACGGTAAATGAGGGCGGCTCACATCCCGCCCACCTCGGCATCGTCCTCCCCTCCATGGAGGCCGTCGACGACCTGCATCGGCGCCTGGGCTACACGGACGTGCCCACGCTGGAGGCGCCCAAGCACCATCGGGACGGATCCTATGGGTTTTACCTGACCGACCCGGACGGCAACGCCCTGGAGAGCATCTTCATCCCCTATCGCCTGAAAGGCGCCGCCAATGCCGTCCCCAGCGGCGAGGCCATCGTCCTGCTTGCCCACGGCAGCAGCGATGCCCGATGGGCCGCGCCTGTAGTTGCCCTGATGGCCCGACTCCAGCGCCATGCGGCGGATATACCTGTCGCCATGGCGTTCATGGAATTCGCCTCCCCCAAACTCGCCGACGTCCTGCCCGGACTGTTGGCCGCTGCCGACATTCGCCGGGTCCGGGTCGTGCCGGTCTTCCTGTCGTCAGGCGGTCACGTCAGTCATGACCTGCCCCCGCTGATCACCGCCGCCCGGGCCGCCCATCCGGGGGTGGACTTCGTGTTGGCACCCGCCATCGGCGAGCACCCTGCGGTCCAGGATGCAATGGCCAGCGCCATCATCGACATGCTGGACAGTCATTAGGCCGGCTGGACAGCAAACTGCAACCTTTTGTGTACCCACAAGTCGCTCTACCGGTTTTGACCGTCGAGGCCTGCAAGCCTGGTCGGGACCGGGCCAAACCCCTGCAGCATGACCATGAAGCAATCGATTGCACTAACCATGTATTGAGCCTTAAATCCGTTCCTGGTCACATGTCCGGAAATTGACATGCCCCTGTCTGATTGAACTCGCTGTGCGAGATCGTTGCCAGGCCGGACCATTACGCCCAGCGACTTTCCATGTGCCAAAGGTACCTATCTTGTCGACCGACACACAGCAGGCAATTGCCAAGGTTATACCGACGTCAGCCACCCCTTTGGACATGAGCCTCAATGAGGGGACCTGGTGCCCGGAGTCGTGCCTGGCCGTCTTCCGTGATTTTGCCCAGAGCGACGCCTCGCGTCGCTACTCGACGTCGGACAACTGGCCGCTCAAGGAATTGACGCCCAGATCCACCGAGTAGATGCGGCCCACGTCTATCTCAGCAACGGCAGCGGCCCAATGCTCAAGCAGTGCATCCCGCACGTGATCAAGCAAAACATGAGAATCAACAACGCCTGACAGTGCGGGGCGCCTGCCTCGCCGACGGATAAGGGTCCTGCTCACAGGCGCCACGACGTGCGCTGCCTGGTCAGATGGCCCCAACAGACAGTTGGTAACGTGACCATGGAATGCAGTAACCGTCTCCGTTTAGGATGCGATCGATGAAACAACCCGCCTGTATCCGTGACGCCATTGCGGCAGGATTGCCCCTGCAGCACCAGCCCAAGTCACCTTGACGTCACAACCTGCTGAATCTGACGATGCTGACGGCGTTGCTCGCCGGCATCGTCGGTGTCTGGCGGCTGGCTGCATTCCTGCCGACGGCCTTCTACCTGCCATTGGCCGCCCGGGCCATAGGGTGTCTGGGTTTTACCCTGATCATCCATGAAGCCTCCCACGGCATGTTTGTGTTATCCCGCGACAAGCAGGCAGCCGGCGCCTGGAACCGGCCGTTCGGCTGGGCGGTCTCGATTCCCTTCGGCATCGACTACCAGCGCCACTGGGCGGAGGGTCACCCGGTCCATCACCGACGGCCCCTCGCTCCGGACGATCCCCAGGTGCATCACCTCCTGTCCGGACGTAACCTCGTGCGAGTCATCCTCAAAATGCTGCTGATCCCCGGATTCGTGCTGGTCTGGAATCCGAGCCGCAAGTACCAGTCCGGCAACCGGCTGATGCTGGCGACTCTCGGGAGTTGGCTGCCGCTCGCCTGTCTCGCCTACGGTCTCGGCTCCTGGAAAGCGGTGGTCGCCTCCCTGCTCGGACTTCAGGTCCTGGGGGCGCTCAATCAGGTGAAAGGGTCCCTTGAGCACGGCGGCAATATCGGACGGGAGGAGAATCCTTTCCTGCGCTCCCGTACCTCGTTCTTTCCGATCCGGTGGCTGTTGATGCCGCTGAACATCAGCATTCATTTCGAGCACCATCTGACCTTCAACGTGCCGTGGTACGACCAGATGCGCTACCACCGGCGATTGCTCGCCATCGTCCCTGCGTCGCTGCATGCCGAGTTGCTCAACCACGACATCATCGGACAACTTGCAGACCGATTGCCCGGACTCGCTCCCAAACTCGCCGTCTCGGACCCGGTACACCCGTGGCGTGCCCGGCCGGCAACGCCCGCACACGAACGGCAAAGCCGCTCCCAGACTACCAATCCGTGGCATCGGCCTGTGCATCGGGCAGCGATGCCCTTTGCCATCATCACCACGTTGGGCAATCAGCAGTGTCGCTCAGCCACAGGGTCACAGTGGCGCGCAGCCACGGTCGTGTTTCGTCATGCCCGCGACACATCATCAAAGCCACACTGTCACGGAGCCGGACAATTTGAGCGACAGGCGGGCAGGTTAGCCGGGGACGGTCTTCGCCGGGCGCCGCAGATTCTGAGCCGCGCAGGCCAGCTCCGTCATCGAGCGGGCCACCTGGAGGTTGGCGATCGCCGGGATGGCGACGTCACCCAACGACCGTCCCCCGATGATCAGGGTGCCATCACTCTCCGCCAACTGGGTGGTCAGCTGAAGGATCTTGTCGATCAGCCGTTCCGGCGCCATCGGCGAGCTGACGGCCAGCCAGACCAGTTGCGGCCGGTAGTGGGCGATCGCCCGCTGTAGGGTGGCCAAGGGCGTATCGGGCCCCAGATTGAGGTCCCGGTAGCCGACCTCGGCAAGCACCGTCGCCACCATCAGCGAGGGCATCAGATAGGGGTCGCCGGATGGGGCACCGCCTAGAGCGCTGGCCGTCGTCAGCGGACACGGGGTCGGCAGCAGGGAACGGATCAGGTGCATCGCCTGGCAACAGGTATCCGTCGCCCGATGCTCAATCATGATCCCGTTCGCCTCGTGATGCCAGAGCTCCCCGATGCGGGTGAAGGCAAACCGCATTGGTCCGTCACACAGGGTCGAGACAGGCATGCCGCTCATAAACGCCGACAACAGTAGCGTCCGTGCCTTGAGATGATCGTCCTGATAGAGCGCCTCAAAGAGGATCTGCCCGGGATCTTCCGACGTCTGGACACCGGTGAGCGGGCCTGGCAGATCGCCAAAACCCAGCAGGTCAGGCCGCACGATCGTCGCCCGGCTCGCCCGGATGAACCGGACAGCTTCGGCCATGGCGATCCGCCGGTGGCCGCCGGGGGTCCGGGCCGCCAGCAGCAAGCCGTCATCAGCCCACCGCTTCAGTGACGACTCACTGACCCCAATGGCCTGTGCCAGCTCTTTCGGCGTGAGTGACGACTTCACGGTATGCTGACCCTCCCCAACCATTTCCCCAGTTTGACAGGTCACCGGCAAGGCAACGGCGCCACCGCTGAGGGCGTGTGGCCGAGCCAAACAACGCCCCAAGCTTGACCGGAGCAACGCCTTTATCCTAGCATAGCTGAACGGATTGAACGTTTTGGCCGGCTTGGCCGTTCGCATCAAAGCCACCCCGGAGTGGCAGCAAGGAACGTGACGGATGGCGGCTACGGGTTTCCGGGTTTGGCCCCGCATCGCCATCATTGGTGCCGGTGTCGCCGGTCTTACGGCCGCCCGCCACCTGCATGACCAGCGGATGTCCGTGCAGGTCTTTGACAAAGGCCGGGGCCCCGGAGGACGGTTGTCCACCCGCCGCACGGAGGACATGGGCAGCTTTGACCACGGCGCCCAGTTCTTCTCCGCCCGCGATCCCCGCTTCGTGGCGCTGGTGGCGCAGTGGCAGGTTTCGGGCCTCGTGGCGCCATGGGAAGGGCGCTTCGTCCGGATCGCGGACGGACTGATGGTGCCGGACCAGCCGAAGACCCGGTTGGTCGGGGTGCCTAACATGAATGCCATCGCCTGTCATCTCGCCAAGGACCTGACCATCCATCAGGGCATCCTCGTCAGCGACGTGATCCGTGAACAGGGCGTCTGGCTGCTCTATGACAGCAACGGGACCGACTTGGGCGCCTTCGACTTTGTCATCGTCAACACGCCCACGGTCCAGGCCGGGCACCTCTTGGCGGCTGCGCCTGCCCTGGCGGACCAAGCGGCCAGCGTCACGTACGCCCCGGGCTGGGCGGTGATGGCTCTATGGGATGAGCCGCTCCCTTTGCCCTTTGACGCAGCGACCGTGGAGGGGCACCCGCTCGGCTGGCTGGCCCGGAACAGCAGCAAACCAGGCCGACCACCGGGCGAACGCTGGGTGTTGCACGGTTCCGCCGACTGGTCTACGGCGCACTTAGAGGACTCCCGGGAGTCCGTGGCGGCAGACTTGATCGATGCCCTGCAGACTCTTTCCGATGAGCCCCTGCCGCCGCCGGACCGGGTGTTGGCGCATCGGTGGCGCTACGCAATTCCGCTCGGGGTGACGGCGGAGCCCTGCCTGTATGATCCGCTCCTGGGATTGGGCGCCTGTGGGGATTGGGGTGTCGGCCCCCGCATCGAAGGGGCCTACCTGAGCGGCCTGTCCATGGCCGAGCGGGTCATGGGCCACAGCCGGCCATCCGCCACCGATGCAGGGCCATCGTCAGACCAGCCGTGAGTCCCGGCGCCCGGGCGCACAGGTTAAGAAATGGCAAGCCACGCCCCGTGCATCGACCCGTGGCTGGGGTAGCATACCCAGCGGGGTGACCGTGCCGTTCTATTGACCGAATGGTCCGCCTTGACGCCCCGCTGCATTGCGCTGCCGGGAGATCCGCCATGTCCGAGTTTGCCCCTGCTCTGCCGACTGTCACTGTCGCCGAGGTCCACAGCCTGCTGGCGCAGAATCACTCAAATCCGCATGCCGTGCTCGGCCCCCATCTCGACTGGCGGGGGCTGACGATCCGCGCCTATTTTCCGGAGGCCGTCCACGCCGTCGTCATCCCGGACGAGGGCGAGCCCCAGGCGATGACTGCCTGCCAGCCGGAAGGCTTTTTCGAGGCCCTC
Organism: Candidatus Sericytochromatia bacterium; assembly: GCA_014377495.1. Classification (GTDB taxonomy): domain Bacteria; phylum Cyanobacteriota; class Sericytochromatia; order JACMPN01; family JACMPN01; genus JACMPN01. The sequence continues at coordinate 6,435 of JACMPN010000314.1, read as the reverse complement.
TTCCCCGGACTGACGGCGCCTTTTCCGTATCAGCTGGAAATCCACTACCCGCATGGCGACACCCACACGATGCATGATGCCTATGCCTTTGGACCCACCTTGGGCGAGGTCGACCTGCACCTCTTCTCCGAAGGCCGCCACGAGCGGATTTTCGACAAGTTCGGCGCCCACCGCCGCACCGTCGACGGGGTGATGGGCACCGCCTTCGCCATCTGGGTGCCCGGGGCCACCGGCGTCAGCGTCGTCGGCACTTTCAACAGCTGGGACGGCCGCCTACACCCGATGCGCTGCCTGTCGAATTCGGGCGTCTGGGAGCTCTTCATTCCCGATGTGTGGCCTGGCGCCCTATACAAGTTCGAGATCCGCACGCAGGACGGCCGCCGCCTGATGCACAACGACCCCTACGCCCGGCAGAGCGAGTTGCCCCCGGGTACGGCATCCCGGGTTTACGAGCCGGGCCAACCCTTTCGGGACGGTCAGTGGATGAGCCGCCGCAAGGCGATGAGCATGCGGGACAAGCCCGTCTCCATTTATGAAGTGCATGTCGGGTCCTGGCGGCGTCTGCTCGAAGAAAGTAACCGGCCGCTCCAGTATCAGGAACTGGCCCACCAATTGGCCGATTATGTCCTCGACATGGGCTTCACCCACGTCGAACTGCTGCCGGTCATGGAGCATCCCTTTGGCGGCTCGTGGGGCTACCAGGTCAGCGGCTACTTTGCCCCGACGGCCCGTTACGGCAGTCCGGACGACTTCCGCTTTTTGGTCAACCACCTGCACGAGCGGGGCATCGGCGTCATCCTCGACTGGGTGCCGGCGCACTTTCCCAAAGACGAATTCGCCCTGGCCCGCCTGAACGGCAGTGCCGTCTACGAGCATCCGGATCCCCGCAAAGGCGAGCATCCCGACTGGGGCACGTACGTGTTCGACTACGGCCGCCATGAAGTGAAGAACTTCCTGATCGGCAACGCCATGCACTGGCTGGAGGGCTACCATGTCGACGGCTTACGGGTCGATGCCTGTGCGTCCATGCTCTACCTGGATTACAGCCGCAAGGACGGCCAATGGATCCCGAACACTTACGGCGGCCGGGAAAACCTCGATGTCGTCGCCATGCTGCAGGAACTGAACGGCCTGGTCAAACTACGCACCCCCGGCGTGATGATGATCGCCGAAGAATCGACGGCATTCCCCGGCGTCACCCATTCGACGGACGACGGCGGTTTGGGCTTCGGCTTCAAATGGAACATGGGCTGGATGAATGACACGCTCACGTATTTCCAGATGGATCCTCTCTTCCGCGCCAACAACCACGGCAAGCTGACCTTCGGTCTGATGTACGCCTGGAGCGAGACGTTCGTGCTGCCGATCTCGCACGACGAGGTCGTCCACGGCAAGGGGTCAATGCTGAACAAGATGCCCGGCGACGTCTGGCAGAAGTTCGCCAACCTGCGAGCCCTCTATGCCTGGATGTGGGCCCATCCCGGCAAGAAGCTGATGTTTATGGGTTGCGAGTTCGGCCAATGGGCCGAGTGGAACCATGACACCAGCCTGGATTGGCACCTGCTCTGGCACAACGAGCACCGGGCATTGCAGTCGCTCGTCCGGGACCTGAACCACCTCTACCAGTCGGAATCGGCGCTGTGGGCCGACGCTGACCCTGCCGGATTCCAATGGATCGACCCGGACAACGCCGCTGCCAACGTCCTGGCCTTCCTCCGCAAGGACCCGGCCACGGGGCGTCAGCTAATCTGTATCGGCAACTTCTCGCCCATTGTCCACGCAGGGTTCCGCATCGGCCTGCCCCGGGCCGGGCGCTATGAAGAACGGCTGAACACGGACAGCCAACTCTATGGTGGCAGCAACATCGGCAACGATGGCGGGATCACGGCGGAAGAAATTCCCTGGGACCGGCAGCCCTATTCGGCAATGATCAACCTGCCGCCCCTGGCGATGGTCTGGTTCCTCGCCCCGGATGCACCGGCTCCGGTGACTGAGGCCGAATTGCCCACCGACGAGGTGGTTGTCGGGCCGGTGGCTTCGGTGATGGTCCCGGTGGACGCAGCCGAGCCAGTGGTTTTCATACCGGCCCCGCAGGCAGCGGCCGTCACGCCAGCGGCCAGGCCCAACCTGCCTGCTCACGGCAAGGCAAAGCACAAGTCCAAGCAAAAACGGTAGGTGCTTTCGTCTGGACCGCCGTCAGGGCGTCTTGCAGCGCTCGACGGCCGCCTGCCAACCCGTATACAGCGCTTCTGCCCGCTCACGCCCCATCGCCGGCTCGTAGCGCCGATCCAGCTGCCACTGGCCGGCGATGTCCGCCGGGCTCTGCCACATGCCGACCCCCAGACCGGCCAGATAGGCGGCTCCCAAGGCAGTCGTCTCGTGGGTCTTGGGCCGCTCGACGGGCAGACCCAGAATATCGGCCTGGAACTGCATCAGCAGGTTGTTCTGACTGGCCCCGCCGTCCACCCGCAGCACGGCGAGATCCTTGCCCAGCCCCTGGGTCATCGCATCCAGGACGTCCCGGCTCTGATAGGCAATCGACTCCAGGGCGGCCCGCACCAGATGCTTCCGGTTGCTGCCCCGGGTCAGACCGGTGATCATCCCCCGGGCTTCCATGTCCCAATAGGGCGCGCCCAGGCCGACAAACGCCGGCACGACGTAGACGCCGCCCGTGTCGGCCACACCTGCCGCCACCAGTTCACTGTCCGACGCCTGCTGAATGAGCCCCATCTCATCACGCAGCCATTGGATGACAGCACCGCCGATGAAGACGCTGCCTTCCAGGGCGTAGGTGACTGTCTTCCCGATCTGCCAGGCGACGGTCGTCAGCAGGCCGCCGTCCGTCAGGACCGGCTTGTCGCCGATATTCGCCAACAAAAAACAACCGGTGCCGTACGTGTTCTTCGCCTGGCCAGGCTGGAAGCAGCCCTGACCGAAGAGGGCCGCCTGCTGATCACCGGCGATGCCGGTAATCGGGATCGGCCGGCCGCCGAACAGGTCCGGGGCCGTCATGCCCACGACGCCGCTGGAGGGGACGATCGTCGGCAGCATCGCCAGGGGCACCCCCAACGTGTCCAGCAGGACGGGATCCCAGTCGAGGGTCTCGATGTTGCACAACAGCGTCCGGCTGGCGTTCGACACGTCGGTGACATGCACCTTGCCGCCAGTCAGGTTGTAGATCAGCCAGGAACCAATGGTCCCGGCCTTCAGTTCGCCCCGTTCAGCCCGGCGCCGCCAGTCCGGGTTTTGATCGAGCATCCAGCGGATCTTCGTTCCGGAAAAATAAGCATCCAAAATCAGCCCGGTCCGTTGCCGGATCATCGACTTGTGGCCCGCTTCTTCCAGTTGGCGGCACATGTCGGCCGTGCGCCGGCACTGCCAGACGATCGCCGGATGGACCGCCTTGCCCGTCTCGGCGTCCCAAAGGACGACGGTCTCCCGCTGGTTCGTGATCCCGATGGCGGCGATCTGTTCCGGCTTCAGCCCGGCGGACTGCACCGCCTCGACGGCCATCCGCCGCTGCGTCTGCCAGATCTCGTCGGCATCGTGCTCGACCCAGCCCGGCCGGGGGTAAATCTGCCGGAACGCCTCCTGAGCGACCGCCACCGGCGTCCCCATCCGGTCGAACACGATCGCCCGGGACGAGGTCGTGCCCTGATCGAGCGCCAACAGATACTGCGACATCGGCTTGTCTCCTCGGGTCCAGACGGATGGGCACGCTCAGGGATCAGTCGGCGGCGGAGACCTTCAGGGTCAGGCCCTGTTCACGGTCACGGCCCTCGACGATCACCCGGTAGTCACCGGCCGGCAGCGCCGGCAGGCGGACTTTCCATTCCGCCGCCTTCAGCATCTCGGCCGCAAAGGCGGAGCGCTTGCGTTCAGCCCAGGGGTACACCCAGATGATGCCTTCGCCGACTTTGACTTCGGCCGCCAGGGGATGCCAGCCGGCATCGGGCAGGTTGCCCGAGACGGTCACCTGGGCTTGATCGGTGGTGGTGACAAACTCCGCCACTTTGGCGGCATCGAGATAGGGGAAGCCCCGCTCCATCTCGGCCTCTTTGACCGTCAGCTGGGACGACAGCTTTTTGTTGCTGCCGTTGACGACGACGGTGTATTTGCCCGGCCGGAGTCCGGCCAACACCTTGGGCAGATTGAACGGCATCAGCACCTGGGCCACCATCTGATCCGGCCGCTGCTGGTTCAGCCCGTACGGGGTGAGTTTGATCGTCGAGCCGTCCACCTCGGTCTTCCAGTGGTCAAACCGCCAGGCCGGGGTCGGATAGTGACCGGTTACCCGGGCAATGCCGGGCTTTTGCACCGTGGCGTCTTTGGGCAGACCCATACTGTCGATCGGCAGGGGCTCCAACTTGGCAGCATCCGGGGGATTGCCGGCAACGGCAAAGCCGATCAAGCCAGCCAAAGCGATGAGCAATGCATTCATTTGTCTAGTCCTCCACCTGAGCGTCAGTGTGCCACATCCGAACGAGCGAACCGTCGGCCGATGTCGGAGGGCTGAGCATCCACCCAGGCTCGCCCGCTGCTATAAAACCTGGGCAGAGGGATCGATGTCGCCTGAACGGCGTCGCCGACCCTCAAACACCCGCAAAGCGTAACAAGTGTGACCCAGGAGGTCGGATGCGGATCGCCATGATCTCGCCTATCGGCGAGCGCGTCCCGCCGGACGGATACGGCGGGACCGAGCGGATCGTCAGCTGGTTGACCGAAGGCCTGGTGGCCCGTGGGCATCAGGTCACCCTGTATGCCTCGGCCGACTCCCAGACCGCCGCCCAACTGAAAGGCTGGCCGGCCGAGCCCCTGCGCGGCCGGGCGGCGGCCAACACCCACATCGCCTGGGAGATGGCCCACCTGCTGCGGGCTGAAATCGATTTGAACGCCTTCGACGTCGTGCACTGTCACCTCGGGGTCGAAGCAGCCGCCCTGACCCGCTCCTGGCGGGTGCCGACGCTGCATACCATGCATGGCGGGATTTTCCCCCATCATGTTCCCCTGCTGCTCGGCTTGCCCGACCTGACCTGGGTCGCCATCAGCGACTCGCAGCGGCGGCCGGCCCCGGACGCCAACTTCGCCGCCACGATCCACCACGGCCTGCCGATGGACAGCTACCCCTGGGGCCGGGACAAGGACGATTATGTCGTCCATCTGGGCCGCATCGCCCCCGAAAAGGGCACCCACCTGGCCATCGATGCTGCTTGTCAGGCCGGCGTGCCGCTCGTCATCGCCGCCAAGGTCGACCCCGTCGATCAGGCCTATTTCGATGCCGAGATCGCCCCGCGGCTGACCCATCCGCACGTGCATTTCATCGGTGAGGTGGGCGACGCCGTCAAAGCGGCCCTGCTCCGCAAGGCCCGGGCGCTGCTCTTTCCGATCTGCTGGGACGAACCCTTCGGGATCGTCCTGGTCGAGGCCATGGCCTGCGGCACCCCCGTCATCGCCTACCCCCGCGGCTCGGTGCCCGAAATCGTCCTGGACGGCGTCACGGGCATCCTCGTCAACGGCGTCGCCGAGATGGCGGCCGCGATTCCGCGGGCGGACCGGCTGGAAGCAGTCGCCTGTCGGGCCCATGTGGAGGAGCGGTTTTCCGTGAGGCGCATGGTCAGACAATACGAACGGATATTCGCCGATGTGGCGTCTGTCGCCTTGAGCGCGTAAGCGCTTGATTATGATGCGCGCAAGCGCCTGAATGCGGGATTGCATGAGCCTATGGCGGACCTGAAGAACGTGCCGGCCCCGACCCACGTCGAGATCGGCAGTGAACGCTACGAATATGTCCCGGTGGCCGAAACGGCCACCGAATATCAGCCGATGCGCCTGCGGACCGGCTGCAACCATGCCCGCCACGTGATCAAGGACGGGGAACTGTTCCTGATCACGACGACGGACGGTCAGATCCCGGATGGCTGCAACTGCGGGCTCGGGCTGTACTACCGGGACACGCGGTTTCTCAGCCGGCTGCAGATCACCCTCAACGGGGCCAAACCGGTCCTGTTGTCCCTGTCGGCCGAGAAAAACTACCTGTCCATGATCGAGCTCTGCAACCCGCACCTCGACGGTGACCCGACAATTCCGCAGGAAACGATCTACCTGCATTCCCAACGGCTGGCTTCGGACCGCATCCACGAAAAGCTCCGGCTGTTCAACTTCAACATGTTCCCCGTGAACCTCACGATGACCTACGACTTCGGGGCGGACTTCGCGGACATCTTCGAGGTGCGGGGCGTCGTCGAGGAGGAGCGGGGCCGCCACCTGTTCCCCAAACACGAGGACGACACCCTGCTCCTCACGTACCACGGTGACGACCGCATCTTCCGGCAGACGGAAATCCACTTTCTGACCCCGCCCAGCCGCTGGATCTCGGAGACCTGCGTGGCCTTCGATCTGGCCATCCCGGCCAAGGGCGAGGCCAACATCGACTTC
>JACMPN010000313.1 GCA_014377495.1 Candidatus Sericytochromatia bacterium | reverse complement strand
TGAAGGCACTTGATAATCCGGCGACCAAGTAATGGCGTCAGAGCGGCAACGCCAGTGTTCCAAGAAATCGACTGTTCCGCAGACTGTGGAACGTGGACATTCATGGAACAGTTAAGGTCAATCGGAGTGAACTGGTCTGCTAGCAATATCCAAAATCCAGATGCCTACAGCGATAGAGCCCATGCGGATTCTATGCAAGTCCCGCTCCCGGCATTCCTCACTGTAACTTGGTTTCAGTGATTCAGATGATTGCTTTTGGATCGTCGCTGAAACGTTCAATCCTGGGATGGTCCTAGGTAGCGTGAACGGCCGCTCACCCTTTTTCGACCGTGAGGCTGACCTACTCAAGTTCGGCGACGCCCGCTCGGCTTAGTCGACCGCTTACTTTGCGGGCACTGTGTCGTAACTTGGCGAGGATGTCGGCCAGGAACTGCCAGGCATCAGCGGGGCCGGGTGCGCCGTAGACTTCGATGGTCAGCGGCAACATGGGGCGCAGGTCGTGTCACCGTGAACGCTGTTTGACCGCCGTTGGTGAAGATTATTTGGCCGGCGCTTGGTAGGGAAAAGCGGGATAGGGACCGGCTCCCCACCCCGCTTCGCCAGTGATCCTATTCCTGGTCCATGTCCTTGAGAACGGCGGCGATCAAGTCGGCGTCAATGGGCGAAATCCCCTTGTGGCCGGCTTTGAGCAGAGACTGAATGGCGATCTTGTTGATTTGCCTGGGTAGTCCGTCGGCGTGTTGGAAGATGGCGGCGATGGCCTCTGGCGTGAACACGCCGTCCTTGGCCCCGACGGCCGACAGGTGGGCCTGCATGTACGCTGTCGTCTCCTTTTTGCTGAGCCCGGCCAGGTGGTAACGGATCATGATCCGCTGATCGAGCGCCCTATTGGGCATGGCCTTCAACTCGGCCCGCAGTTGCGGCTGTCCGACCAGGAACAGTCCCAGTGGGGTCGCCGAGTCGCAGGTGAAGTTGGTGAGCAGCCTCAGTTCCTGCAGCGCCTTCTTGCTTAACAGGTGGGCTTCGTCAACGACGAGGATGGTGCGTTTGTTGTGTTCCCGCCAAAGGGCCTCGATGCGCACGTGCACGTCGTCCCGCAAGTCGCCCTGGAGGTGTGCCGCCCGCATTCCGAAGGACCAGGCCAGGCGGCGGAAGACGCTGCGGGCGGCGTCTGCGTTGCCGACGTAGCAGACGTGGTAACGGCGCCCGTCGAGGCCGTTCAGAAAGGTGCGCACCGCCGTGGATTTGCCGACGCCGATTTCGCCGGTGACCATGCCGACGCTGCCCTCTTCAGCGACATGGGCGAAGTATTCGGCCAATTCCTCGAACTGGGGGTAGCGATGCAGGGCGGCAACGGGCAGGCTCGGGCTGAAGGGCGCACCGGTGATGCCGAAAAGAGCCTTGTAACCTCTCATACCCGACCTGCTTTCCCGATTACGGACTGGCGGATTTCGCTGAGGTAGTAGGCAAGATGGCGGTCAGCGCCCTTGGCTTCAAGGACAGCAGTCAGCGTTTGAGTCAGGGCTGACACCGACAGCGGGGCATGGCGGCGGAAGAAGGTATCTGCTTCCGCCTGTTCGCCGGGGTCCAGTTGTTGACGGGCCAGGCGTTGGGCAAGCAAGGACCTGAAGCCCTCGATCGTGAGTCGGTCCCCGTGCATATCCGGAGCGGTGACGAGGTTGAAGGCCTCACCGATCGTGTCCTGACGGGCGGTCACTGAGTCCTGAATGAGCCGCTTGGAGCTGGCCAGAGGCAGATAGTGTTCATCCTGGGCGAGGGGCGTGGCCTTGCGGTGGGTGTGGGCCGTCAGGCGGTAGGGAGCGGCAATCTCGCAAAAGGCCCCGTTGGTGTAGACCTTGACTGTTGCCAGGTCCAGCGGATCGTAGCGAACCTGGACGGTGCGGCCGACGAGGGCATCGCTGACACGATAGGCGTTGCCAGCGAGCGAGACGGTGCCCGTTTTCTGGACCAGGCGGGTTTCCTCCCACAAGAAGATGTCATGGATCTCGGCGGGATTGGGATAGCGCACGGTTTCGGCGCCAGATTCCCAGCGGGCCATGGGTGTCATGCCGGTGCTTTGGTGTTTGCGGTGGTGGTAGCGGTCGAGCCAGGCCCAGAAGGCCTGGTTCAACTCGGGCAGGGTCTTGATTTCAGCGTGGGCGGCCTCCAACAGGAAGCTGCTGGCGCTGGTCTGCCAGAAGCGCTCGATCTTACCTTTTCCAGCAGGCGCATACGGCGTCGAGAAGACGATCTTGGCGCCAAGCCGGGCAGCCAGGAGTTCCACCTGTTTGGCCCTGTATATGGGGCCATTGTCCCAATACAGAGTCGCAGGAACCCCCCTTCTGAGAACGGCCTTTTTGAGGCAGTCAAACAAACAGGGCAGGGATTCTTTGAAGTACCACTCGCCGTGGGCAATCAGGCGGCTGTGGTCGTCGATGAAGCCCATGAGGTAGACCTGCCTGAATTTGCCCGGGGCGGTCGGATCCGGCACGTAAAAGCCTTCGGTGACGTCGGATTGCCAGGTGGCGTTGACCGTTGCGGCCTCGTAGCGGGGAAATGCCTTGCCCTGGGTCTTGAGGGCTTTGCGTGTGACCCCCCGGGCCCGCAGGTGATAGGCCAGGGTGGCCTCTTTGGGGCCGTTCGGGAGGTGGGCGAGGAGATCGGTGGTGCTGCGGGTGGCGAGTTCCAGTCGCAGGGCGACGGCGGCCTCGATCACCTTGAGGTCGAAAACCCGGGGCACGCCTTTGTCGGAGCGGGTCTGAGGGTAAAGGGCCTGCAGGGCGGCTGCGGTGCCGTTGGGCAAAGCAGCCCGATAGACCGCCACCCAGCGGCGGAGGGTGCGGGGATCAATCCGCCGGAGCGTGTCGTTGGGGAAATGGTGCGCCTGACTGACGATTGCCGTGCGGACGGTGGTCGCTTCGAGAGGATCGAGTTGACGACAGACGAGCGGGGCGATGACGGCGAAGCGGGCCAAGGCCTGCTCTTGAGCGGGTGGAAATGGGGTCAGGTCCATGTGGGCCTCCTTTGCCCGGGCACCATAACCAGAACCTCAGCCAGGCACACGTCCCGAACTCTGTGGCAAGCCTGGCGGCGGGCGCCGCCAGGGGATCATGCCTGCGATGCGGAGGACGAAGCGGTTGAGGGTGGGCAGCCAATCGGCGGATTCACCGACCACCGCCAGGAGATGGACGAGCAGGGCGACGGGTTTCAGCGCGGGCGGCACGGCGTCGAGGGGCACGGACAAATGAGGCAGCAGCGGCGATTCCGGTTTCAACCGCAGGACCCAGGTCACCAGCGCTGTCGTGTAGTCCGGAGCCAGGTCCGTGATCCGGTCCAGCCAGGCGTGAATGCGCTGGTAGCTTGGTTTGAGCGAGACGGAGAGCAGGGCGTCGGTTTGGTTTTGGTCGGCTGGCAGGTCGGGAGCGACAAGGGCGATGGCGACCCGACGACAACTACTTCCTGCCGTCAGGCTACGTGTCACGGCCGCCTCGATGATGACGGCGGCATAGCGGTGGTATGGGACGAGCGTTTCAGGCAGGAGGGTGGCGGTCAGCCGGCAAGGCCGGCAGCGGAGACGGAAAACGACGATCTGGAACCGCTCAGCAATGGTGTAGACCCAGCGTAAGCCACTGCTGTGGCGGGTCAGAGGACGGTCGTGACATTTGGGACAGCGATGCTCAGCGACCAGCACCGACCGGGGATCCTGTCGGTAGGCGTTGAAGGACGGAATGGGAACGGGTAGAATCGTGGCGGGCTCTGGTTTGTTGGTTTCTAAGCAACTCCAAACTACCAGAGCCTTTTTGCTTGCGCTCGCCCGGCCAAATAATCCTTACCAACCGCCCCTCAGGCCGGACACATATTCTTCGCCCCTACAAGGTCGTCACGCATGGCCATCGGGTCAGCCCTCCACGGCAGCGGTCAACGCCTCGACGGTCGTCCCCAGCGCCTTGGCAGCTTCGACGGCCGCCCACACCGACGGAGAGGTCTTGCCGGTTTCCCATGGCTGCACTTGGGTCTCAGGCACTTCGAGCGCCCGGACCAAAGCGGACCGGCTCATGCCGGCCACCTCATGCCTGGGAGACCTTTGCGTTCATTTTCCATGCGTCACCTCATGTCTTTTCCATGAATTTGTACGCCCAGTTCAGACACTGCACAAATGTACTGACACTTACATATATGCGGTGACTCAATAGATAGGCTGCCAAAAGGGCGGGCGCCAAGCCCCGGAAGGACGGTCACCCTGTAGGGTTATCTGTTGGTGATCTCCGTCAACAATCGCCCGCCGCCCTACACGGCATGAAAGCGTGCCCCGTAACAACGTATGACGTCAGCCCTTTCCAATTTCCTCGACTGCCCAATCGGCAAATCGCTTCACCTGATCGAGGAACTCTGTCGCATCGGCAAGTCGGAATTGTCCATGGTCGTTCTGGATTTCGTCCTTGC
>JACMPN010000312.1 GCA_014377495.1 Candidatus Sericytochromatia bacterium | reverse complement strand
TTCCGGCCGAGACGGTGGCCCCCGCCGATATCCTGCTCGTCCAGGCCGGTGACCGCATCGCCGCCGACGGCCGGCTGCTCATCGGCAGCTGCCTGGTCGATGAGTCGCTGATCAGCGGCGAGAGCGCCCCCGTCACCACCCAGGCACCGACAGGCACGGTCTCCGCCGGGACCCTCGTCGCCGTGGGCCATGCGACCGTCCTCGTCACGGCGACCGGGGCCCGGTCGGCCATCGGCCGGGTGGGACAGCTGCTGGCCGGGACGGTGCGCCCGGAGCCGCTGCTGAACCGGCGGCTCGACGCCCTGGGCCGCTATCTGGCCTGGACGATCACCGCCGTGGCCGGCCTCCTCGTCGTCCTGGGCCTGGTGCAGGGCGTGCCCTTCTGGCCGCTGCTGCGCACGGCCGTGGCTTTGGCCATCGCCGCCATCCCGGAAGGGCTGCCGGCAGTCGCCACCCTCGTCCTGGCGATCGCCGCCCGGCGGATGGTCAATGCCGGCGTGCTCGTCCGCCGGGCGTCCGCCATCGAGACCCTGGGGGCCGTGACGACGATCTGCCTGGACAAGACGGGGACCCTGACCGCCAATGCGATGACGGCCCGGCGCGTGGCCGTCGCCGGGGCGGACCTGCAGGTGACGGGCGACGGCTGGACGCCCGCAGGCCGGTTCCTGCGGGCGGGTGCCGCCATCGATCCTGGCCCCGGTCAGCCTGTGACGGCCCTCATCACCTGCGGCCAGTGGTGCAACGAGGCGACGCTGGAAACGGACGAGCACGGCTGGCACATCCACGGCGACCCGACGGAAGGGGCGCTGCTGGTCCTGGCGGCCAAGGCCGGCCTGCCGCCGGACCGGCCCGAGGCCCTGCGCACGGAGCCGGCGACCTCGGACCATCCCTGGATGCTGACCCTGAGCGGCCGGGACGGCGGATTCACCGCCTGCATCAAAGGGGCGATCGAGCCCGTCCTGGCCCGGTGCCGGACGCAATTGACCGCCGATGGGCCGGTGCCGTTGACCGAAGCGGACCGCCAGGGCTGGCACGCCACGGCCGAGGCCATGGCCGGCGATGCCCTGCGGGTGCTTGGCCTGGCCCAAAAACAGGACACGGCCCCGCCGGATGTCGGTGCCTGGCTGGACGACTGGGAAGGGCTGGGCCTCGTCGGCCTGGCCGACCCGCCCCGCCCCGAGTCGGCGGCCATGCTGGCCCGGGCCCACGCCGCCGGCATCCGCACGATCATGATCACCGGCGATCACCCCCGCACGGCCCTGGCCATCGCCCGGGAGCTGGACCTTGCCCAGGGGCGGGAGCCCCGTGTGGCCGTGGGTACCGAGGTGCCTGATTCCGACATCGACGTCTATGCCCGGGCCCGCCCGGCGGGCAAGCTGGCCCTGGTCCAGGCCCTGGTGGCCGGCGGGGCTGTCGTGGCCATGACGGGCGATGGGGTGAACGACGCCCCCGCCCTGCAGGCCGCCAGTGTCGGCATCGCCATGGGCGGCGGCGCCGACGTGGCCAAAGAGGCGGCCGACCTGTTCCTGACGGACGAGCGGCTCCCCACGGGGCTGACGGCCGTGGGGGAAGGGCGGGCG
>JACMPN010000311.1 GCA_014377495.1 Candidatus Sericytochromatia bacterium | reverse complement strand
GGGCGTCGACTGTCTCGGGCGGGATCCTCAGGACGGCAGCCACGAGGCTGACCACTGCGGTTGTCAGCGAGGCCACCCGGGCGGCCGGCGCCAGGGTGATAAGTTCCTGGCGGGACAGGCCGGCCGGGGCGGGGGCCGTATAGGCCTCGTCCTGCAGCGCTGCCACGATGTCCAGCGCGCCGTCCAGCCCGGCCGCCCGGCTGGCATGGCGCTGGGGCTTGCCGCTCGAGGTTTTTGGAATGGTCCCCGCCCGCAGGAGGGCCACCGCATGGACCGTCACCTCATGGGTTGCCGCCACGGATTTGCGGATGGCCTGACAGAGGGCCGTAAGGCTTGCCGGGTCCGCATCGGGCATCCGGCGCAGGTCCACTTCGGCGACGATCGCCACCTGCTCGCCGTCCGGGGTGTCGACGGCAAAGGCGGCGATGCACCCGGGCCGGATGGCCGGCTGGGCAAGCTCGGCCGTATGCTCCAGATCGTGGGGATAGACGTTGCGACCGCGGATGATGATCAGGTCCTTGATCCGGCCTGTGACCAGCAATTCGTCCGCCAGGATGACACCGAGATCCCCCGTACGCAGGAATGGGCCTTCACCGGAGTCGGCCAGGCGGGCCCGAAACACCGAGTCCGTCAATGCCGGCTGCTGCCAGTAGCCGCTGGCGACACTGGGGCCGGACACCCAGATCTCGCCCACCTGGCCCGGCGGACAGGGCCGGCAGGTGTCCGGATCGACGATCATCAGGCGCTGACCCAGCTGGACCCGGCCACATCCGGCCATTGCCTGGCCGTCGGGATCCGCCGCGTCTGTCAGTGTCGCTTGCCGTTCCCCCAGGCCTTTGACATGGAGGACCGGGGGCACGGAGACCATGTCGCCCCCGGTGACCAGGAGCGTGGCTTCGGCCAGGCCGTAGCAGGGAAAGAAGGTCTCCGGGCGGAACCCGCAGGGGGCGAAGGCCTCGGCGAACCGGGCCATCGTGTCGGGGCGGATCGGCTCGGCGCCGTTGAAGGCGACGGTCCACCGGCTGAGATCGGGGCCGGCCTTTTGCTCGTCGGTGATCTTGCGGACGCAGAGGTCGTAGGCGAAATTGGGGCCGCCGCTGGTGGTCGCCCCGGTCCGGCTGATCGCCTGCAGCCAGCGGAAAGGCTGCTGAAGGAAATCCAGCGGCGACATCAGCGTGCAGCTTGCCCCCAGATACAGGGGCTGCAGCACGGTCCCGATCAGGCCCATGTCGTGATAGAGCGGCAACCAGCCGACGATCACCGATTCGGCGCTCTGGCCGAAAGCCTGTTTGATCATCCGCTCGTTGTGCAGGAGATTGCCATGGCTGACCATGACGCCTTTGGGGGCAGATGTCGAGCCGGAGGTGTATTGGAGGAACGCCAGGGACTCGGGGCCGATATCCGGGGCTTGCCACGATGCGGCGTGGGCCGGATCCAGGGTGTCCGTGGCCAGCCATGAGACGTGGGACAGCTCCGGGGCATCCTCGATCATGCCGTGGATGTCGGCGCTCGTCAGGGCCACGTCGGCCTGGCTGTCGCCAATGATCGCATGCAGCCTGGCCATGCCCCGCTCGCTCATCGGGGGATAGGCCGGCACGGCCACCCAGCCCGCATACAGGCAGCCGAAGAAGGCGGCCACGAAATCGAGTCCCGGGGCAAACAGCAGCAGGGCCCTGGATCCTTGAGGGCCGCGGGCCTGCAGGGCGGCGCCGATCGCCCGGGCCTGGCCGTCGAGCTCGGCGAACGAGCAGAAGACCCCATCGCCGTCGTCGTCCGTCAAAAAGCGATAGCCACGCGTGGCCCAGGCCCCCTGCGCGCGCGCCTGCAGCAGGGCGATGAGGGTGGGCGGTTCGGAGGACAGGGTTTGATCTAACATGCCTGAGATGCATCCTTACTCATTGGGGGATGGGCGTCGTCACACCGGTCCTGTCGCCAGGCCGGCCGGAGGCGCTCGGGCGGCGCAACTCCCTTGGGTGGCGGCTGGACGGTTAGCCGGGTGAGCTGGCGAATCGCCGGCCAGGCGTATGGGCTGCCTTCAAGGCGCCGCCTGATTCAGCTTGCGGGCCAGCAACTGGTACAGGTCCCCGACGGTCCCCATTCCCGCAATCTCTTCGGAGGCGAACCGCACGGCGAATTCGCTTTCCAGGGCCACGATCAGGTTGATGTGGTTCAGCGAATCCCAGTCCGGGACATCCTTGGCGGCGGTCTCGGCCGTGATGACCATGGCCGGGTCGTCAAAGACGTCCCGGAAGACCTCGGTGACTTGTGCTGCGATCGTCATCCCTGCTCCTTTGCTGTGTCGAGGTAAGTGGCTGGCAACGCCATGCCGTCGGTTACAGGCAGATGCCAGACCGTCGTCCCGTCCGGCAGGGACGCTTGCCGCTGGAAGCCAAACTGGGCGTAGAGTTCTGCCACCAGGGCGTTCTTGGGGGTCGGCCGATAGGTGCCGACGATGACGGCGGCACCCCGCGCCTGCGCCCAGGCGACGACGTGGTGGAACATGGCCGCCTCTACCGTGCGGCCCAGCACCCGGCAGCTCATCAGCCACGTCTCGATAATGAGGGCTTGATCCTGGTATGCGGCGATCAGCAGGGCGATCAGGCCGCGGTCCGCAAAGCGGTCGGCGAGCCGCACGGTCAGGGTGTCGTGGCTGGGGCTGGTCATGAAGGCCCGCAACTCGCCCTCGCTATGGCGCTGGGTGGTGAGGTTGAATTGGTTCGTTTTCTGGACCAACTGGCTGATGCGGGGCAAATCCACGTCGCGACAGGGCCCCCAGCTGGCGGTCATCGCCAGTGCGCTCAGGAAGTCCGCCTGGGAGCCCGAGGCCGCCTGTAACTCGACAGCCTGCTGTCGGGCCTGGTAGTCGGCTGCCCGTCGTAAATCCTCGGCCGTCACCTGTGCGGTCTCGAAGGCACCAGACCGGGCCAGGGCCGCGATGTAATCGGCGGGACCTTCCGGGACATCGATGACGTGCACGTCCGGCAGGTGGGCCCGGACTTCTGCCCGTTCGGCGGGGTTGTCATCGAAAAAGACAAAGGAATCGTAGCCCAGGTCGAGATCCCGGGCTATGGCCCGGATATTGTCGCTTTTCGGCAGCCAATTCGCCTGGAAAGCGGCGAAGTCATCCCGTCGCAAGACCATTTCGGGGTGATCCTGAAAGGGCTGCAGGGCATCGGCGGGATTGTTCTTGGAGACGACGGCCAACAGGACGCCCCGGTCCTTGAGTTTGCGGCAAAAGGTCTGAAACGCCACAAAGGCCTCGCCCCTGGCCGAGCCGTTCAGCTCCAGATTGGCCACGCCGTCCTCGCCGACGACCCCACCCCACAGGGTGTTGTCGAGATCCAGGACCAGGACCTTGGCCGTCAGGCCCAACAGCGAGCGGATGATGGCCGCCTGCAGACTGCAGAGCTGGGGCAGGACCGGGAGGGCGACAGCCTGTTTTGCGCTGTACCAGAAACGCGCATCGCTCCAGGCGCTCGTGCCGATCCGAGCCGCCAGCCGGTCCACGTCGATGACGGTGACGGTGCCTTGGGCGGCATCACCCAAGTGCAGGTTGAGCTCCCGCAGCCACCGGGTTACCCCCAGGGGCGAGACGCCGCACAGGTTGCCCATCGGCGTGTCAGCCGGCAGATCAATATTCAGCTGGATGGGCGTCATCCCCAGGGTGCGTGCCTGGGCCCAGAGCTGGCGAAACAGCTGCAGATCGGCTGCCACGTCGGCAGGGCCCGGCCGGTCACTTTGCCATACCTGTGTTTCCCGATAACTGGGGATCAACAGAACGATGTCCGGTCGGAAGGCCAGCAGATCGGCTGAGGGGACGAGCAGTTCCTGGGCCATCTGGCCAAAAGATGCTTCATAACACTCGGCATTGATGCCGGCAACGGCGAGGTAGAGCCGCAGCAGCGCCGGCATCTGGGCAGTCGTGTAGGTGCCGAGGAGGGCGATGCGGACGTGCTGGCGCCACGGCGGCGGCGCACGCAGGATCAGCTTGGCGGCGATCCTGGCGGCCCGGGTCAGGACGGTGTAGTCTGTGCTCCGCCGGGTGACGAGGCGCAGTGCCTGCATGCCCGTCTGCGGGTCGGCCTCGACGTGCGCGGCGACCTGTAGCAGCTCGGCCATGGTGGCGTGTTCGTCCAGCAGGATCTGCTGGTGCGGACGGCTGGTCGTCATGGGTGTCGGCTCATGCTCAAACCGTCACGCCGCCGCCGGAGACCGGCAGGTTGATTCCGGTGATGAAGCCCGCCTGGGGTGAGAGCAGAAATCCGACGGCGGCGGCCGTGTCCTCGGGCGTGGCCAGACGCCGCAACGGGGTGTGCTCGGCGGCTTGCTGACCGACCTGGGGCGGCAGAAAGTCCACATACTCGGTCAGGGTCAAGGAGGGCGAGACGGCATTGACCCTGACGGCCCGGGAGGCCCACTCGGTGGCCAACGTGCGCATCAGCCCCAGGGCCGCATACTTGCCGATCGTGTAGGCCCCGTATTGGCTGGGGGCCGTCCCGACGGTGCAGCTGGACAGGATGAAGACCACCGCCGCATCCTGACCCTCGCATAACCATGGAAACGCCGCCTGCAGGGCCTCGAAGGCCACCATGACGGAGCCCTGCAGCTGGGCGGTGACATCGGCGGCGGTCAGCTTTTGCATGCGCTTCAGGGTCAGGGGGGCCGCTGCCGCCAGGACCACGACGTCGATGCCGCCGAGGCGCTGGGCCGCCGTCGCCATGGCGGCCGCCGGTTGTTCGGGGACGGACAGGTCGGCCAGGATCGTCTCGACCCGCCCGCCATGGCGCAGGGCCGCCGTGCGTGTCCGATCGGCCGCTGCGCTGGCGGTCCGGTGCACGATCGCCACGTCATCGCCCCGGGCGGCCAAATGCTCGGTGACGGCCGCCCCGATGCCGCGGGATCCGCCCAGGATCACCGCCCGCCGGGGCCGTACTGCAGGCCCGCTCATGGCAGGGGATCCGACAGCACGCCGACCTGGATCTTGCCCCGGGCGACGATCTCACCCTGCCGGCGGGCAGTGGCCTTGAGCACGAGGGCTTGGACGCTGTCGATCTTTTGGTCGACCACGATTTCAAAGACCAGCTCGTCGCCGACATGGGTGGGAGCCGGGAACTGCAGGTCCACCCGGTGCACCAGGCACCGCTCGCCGGGCAGCTGCATGCCGACGAGCTGGGAAAAATACGCCCCGACCAGCAGGCCGTGCACCACCCGCTGCGGCTGGCCCATCAGCCTGGCAAACGCCTCGTTTGTGTGCAGCGGGTTGAGATCGCCCGTCAGGGCGGCGAACCGATCCACGGCATCGGTCCCGATCGTCGTCGTCAGGCTGGCATGATCGCCAATGGCGATGGCCTCATAGGTGTGTCTTTGGCATACGGGCATCGGAATGGTGCATCTCCCCTCGGACTGAACGGAGGGCGCCAGGACGTGGGCGTGGCCAAATCGGCGGCCGGCGACCCGTGGCAGTGCCAACAGGTTCGGTCAGCCTCGCTAAATGATACTACGTAGAACAAGCCAGCGCACGTGTTTTGCAGCATCCCGGCGGATACAGTATCTTAACTGATCGGGCGACTGGTCTTGACGGATTTTAAGCAGGAACCGGCCTGCGCGTCCACAGCGTGACACAGATGCTGTCTTGTGTGACCCTTGGCAAATTCAACTCCCCCGCCTGAGGAATTGCCCGCATGTCCGTATCGGTCCCCTGTGTGCCCGTCGTTATCCCACACCTGGCAGAGGCCGGCCGATGACGGGCGCCGTCGGGCGCTGGGCCGCCGGCGTCTTTGTGGTGGGTTGGCTGATCGTGATGGCGCAGTGGACAGCAGCGGTCCCGTCGCCGGCCGGGGGCAGGATCGCCGGTCCCGCCGTCGCCACGACCAGCGACCTGGCGAACCAAATCGGTCACCGCCATGTCGGGTCCCCGGGGCATGAGGCGACTGTGCAGTACCTTGTCGGCCGGCTGCACGCCATTGCCGGCGTGGAGGTGGCTGTCCAGCGGGCCGCCGGGACGCGGGTCCCCCGATACGGTGCCGTCATCGCCTACCGGACGACCACCGTGTTGGCCCGGCTGACCGGTGAGCGGGCTGAGTCGGTGCTGGTCTCGGCCCATTTCGATTCGGCCCCGGAGAGCGTGGGCGCCGCCGACAATGCGGCCGGAGTCGCCGCCGCCTTGCAGGGCCTGCAAGCCCTGGCGTCCCGGGGACGCCCCGGGCGAACCGTCGTCTGCAACTTCAACGGCGGCGAGGAGGCGGGCCTGGTGGGGGCGGACGCCTTCTTTCAGCATCCCTGGAGCCGGTCGGTCGTCACCGTGGTCAATCTCGATGCGGCAGGCGCCGGCGGGCGGCCGTTGCTGTTTCGCATCGGTGGCGACCAGCGAGCCCTGGCGCAGGCTTACGGGGGCAGTGCCGTCGCCGGGCGGACGACCGTGCTGGCCCAGGAACTTTTCGCCACCGGCCTGATCCCGTCGGACACGGATTACAAGGTCTATCACGAGGAGCACGGGCTGCCCTGTCTCGACGTGGCGATGTATCGGGACGGTTATGGCTACCACTCGTCCGGGGACGGGATGGCCGCCCTGGCCCCGGCGACCATTGACCACCTGGCCGCAGCCGTGCAGGCCCTGATGGTGCGTCTGGCGGATGCCGGGGTGCCCCTGGGCGGGTCGGCCGGCATGGCCACGTTTTTCGACGTCGGCGGCAGGGTGGTGGCTTACGACCGGCCGACAGCAGCCGTCCTGGCCGCAGTCGGCCTGCTGCTGACGGGCCTGGCCCTCTGGCGGGGACAGCGGGCGAGTGGCGTGGCTTGGCGGACTCTGGTTGCCACGACGGGCGCCCTGGCCCTGGCCGGTTGCGCCGGGCTGGGTTTGGCGGTCCTGCTGGCTGCCGGTGCAGCGTGGGGACTGGGCCAGCCCAACGCCTGGTTCAGCCAGCCGGCGTGGGGCGTCGCTGCGGCGGCCCTGGCTACAGTGGCCGGGGCCACGGCGGTCTGGCGGCGGCCGGCGGATGGAAAACCCCTGCAGACGTGGTACCGGATGACCGCTGCGGGTCTGGTGCTCTGGTGCGGGCTGCTGCTCGTGGGGACCGCGGCCGGCGTCGGCTCAAGCTACGTCGCCTTGATCTGGACGCTCGCCACGGCGGCCGTCCTGGCGATTGCCCCGACCCGTTGGTCCGTGGTCCGGGGGCTCGGCCTGTTGGCCTGGCTGCCCGGGGCCTGGGTGACGGTGCAACTCGGTGAGATGATCGTGGCGATGGTCGTCCCGGTGGCCGGCCGGCTGGGGCCGGCAATGCCTGCCGATCCCCTCTTGGCCGTGCTCGTGGCGTTGCCGGCGCTGGCGTTGCTGGCCACGGGCCTGCCGCTCCTCGTGGCCAATGGCGGCTGGCCCCGTCGGTCACTCCTGCTCATGGCTGCCGCCGGCCTGCAGGTGGCGTCAGCCTATCAAACTCCCTATACGGCGGAGCGGCCGAAGCGCCTGCACGTCGAGCACCGGCAGACCGGCGACAAGGCTGAGCTCGTCGTGGCCGGCGAAGATGCCGTCCCGCTCCCGCAATCCCTGTTGACACCGCTCGGATTGACTGCCGATGCGGCCGCCGGCGGCACGTGGCACGCCCCGGCAACGCCTTTGCCGGGTCAGGCCCCCTGGATTCAGGTCACGACCGGTCCTGCCGGGCAACGTCGCCTGCGGATCGGGGCCGGTGTCTGTGCCGACGTCTGGCTGCGACTGCCGCGGTCCGCCGTGTCCGGCTGGTCCGTCTCGTCGTCCCTGCCGGCCGGCAAGAGCCGTTTCGTCAGCCTGCATCTCGTCGATCCGCCCCCGGAAACGGCCCTGACCGTGACCGTGGTGCCCGGGGCAGTGGCCGACGGCGAATTGATCGGCTACCAGACCACGGCTCCCGACGGGGCATCAGCTGCCCTGGTCGCCAGGCTGCCGGCCTGGACCGGGCCCTTTGCCTACCGCAGCATCCACGTGCCGGTGCCGTTGACGGTTCCATCAGCCGATCACCCCCGACTCCGCCGGGGCCCGGGTGGGAGCGGGGTGATC
>JACMPN010000310.1 GCA_014377495.1 Candidatus Sericytochromatia bacterium | reverse complement strand
CGGGGCGGCGCCAACGGGGCCTGCTTGGCACCCGGTGCCGCAGCCGGCCGTTTCGCCGGGGTGTCGCCGGCCTGTTTTTTCTTGTTCATGATCACGGCGGGGACGATGCCACCCCCCAGGGGCACGACGGCGCCGGCTCCGGCGGCCAGCATCACAGTCGGGCTCATGCCCCCACCGGCGGCGGGCTCGGCGGCACCGGACAGGAACAGCCCAAGACTCAGCAGAACTGAGGACTGGCGGAAACGAGACAGCACAATCGACATCTTCACGATTAGTGGATCCCCATATTGGTTAGTCTGCTGAGACGGTTCGGCCGGGAAAGCGCCTACATGACTGTCATAGAGACGCTTATAGCAGGTTCAGGGCCGCTGCTGCACCGCTGACGAGTATAACACTTCCTGATCGCTTCCCTGTGACGGCCATTACCTTGGTTGTGCCGATCGGACACGCCAAGGTCGCCCGAGGGAATGCCGGGGTGTTACAAACGCCTGCTTGCTTGCGGCAGATGATTGCTTTTGAGACCCTGATGCCAGTAGGTGGCCTGGGCAGTCCATGCCCAGCCTGCACAAAGGCTAAACCGGAGGATGCATGGTCCAGCCGCTACCCGATAAACCGGCGAGGCGCCGACTCGGGGACTGGGGTGAGGAAATCGCCGCCCGGTATCTGCACCGGCAGGGCCTGATCATCACCGAGCGTAACGTCCGCACCCGCTATGGGGAGATTGATGTGATCGCCCGCGAGGGTGACACGCTCGTCTTCGTCGAGGTCAAGGTCCGTCGCCGCACCGAGTTCGGATCGCCCGCCCTCGCCGTCGATTGGCGCAAGCGTCGCCGCATCAGCAAACTGGCCCTGACGTATGTGGGCGACCAGCACTGCGCGATCCGCTTCGATATCATCGCCATCACGGCCCCACCGGGCCAGCCCCCGCGGCTGATCCACCACCGTAACGCCTTCGACGGGGTGGAGCCGGGGTAGTGGAGGGCAGGTCTCTGAGTCGTTGACCCTCGCTTATGATGGGACCGGCGGCGGTCCCATCCGAACGGTCACCAATCGTCCTCGCGGAACAGGCGGTTCCCTGTATGGCTCCTTTAATATGAACGTGTTGGTCCTCTCGACCGGCATCCGTGACCCGGACAACGCCATCTCGACCATGGTCGTGGCCGGCTTGCAGGCTGCCGGGCAGACGGTCTGTGGTTTCGATCCCTATCTGAGCATCGGTGCCCTCGGCCAGTCCGGCGCCCAGCGCCTGTTGCGCCAGACCGTCACGGCCCGGCGGATCGACTGGATCCTCTGCTTTCCCCCCTATGACCTGATCGAGCCCGCCACCAGCGCGTTTTTGCGGTCCCGCCACATCCCCGTCGTCGGCCTGCGCTACGACGATGCGGTGATTTTCACCGTCTTTGCCAATCGCCAGCTCCGGCGCGACGAGATCCTGCTCACCGGCTATGCCCAGTGCGACCTGATCGCCACCACCTGCGTCGCCGCCCATGACCGGGCCCAGGCCCTCGGTGCCGACCGCATGGCTTTTTGGACGCTGCCGATCAGCAGCGAACGCTACCCGGTCCTCCCCGGTCCCGCCCACTACGACGTCTCCTTTGTCGGATCCGCAATGACCGATCAGCCGACGGCCTCACCCCGCCTCGTCCAGGTGCAGGGCTTGTTGGCAGCGGGATTGGACGTCCGGGTCTGGGGGAGTGGCTGGCAGGCAGTGGCCGGTTTGCCTGCCGAGTCCGTGGGCGGGCGGCTGGATTTCGAGGGCATGCTCGCCGTGTTTCGCCAAAGCCGGCTCAGCCTGACCCCGCCCGGCAACTACGCGCCCGATCCCCTGCCGATGGTCAAGTTCCGTAACCTGGAAGTGGCCAGTGTCGGCGGCGTCCAGGTGCAACAGCGCTGTGCCGATGTCGATGCCCATTTCGTGCCCGGTGAGGAATACCTGGCCTATGACGACGTGGCCGAACTGCCGCAACTCGTCGCCCATGCCTTGGAACAGCCCGACCGCCTGCGCCGGATGGGCGAACGCGCCGCCCGGCGCATCCGCCAGGACCACGACTGGCGCCGCCGGGTCCCGGAGATCCTGGCGGCTCTCCGCGACCGTGGCTTTGCCCTGGCAGAGCAGCCCGTAGCACCCCTGGACCCGGTCGCCACCGCCCCGCTGGCCGTGGCGGCGATCGCCCTCGGGCACCTGTGTGAAGCCGCCAGCCGGCCCGCTTACGCCCGCAGTTATTTCGACGAGATGCTGGTCTACGAGCCGGACAACCGAGCCGCCCTGGCCGGACTGGCACGGCTGGCCGGGCAGGGTGGCGACCGGATCGCGACCACAGTGCAGCCTGCCTGGGAGGCGGCGTTGCGCACACTCGGCCATGCGGTTGATTGCGGTCGGGAGACGGCATGGCCGGATGCGGATGCCATGGCGCCCCTGGCCCATGCCGCCATCCTCGTTGCCCACCACCTGGAACACCGGGGCTGCGACCGGGAGGCCCAGTCTTATTACGAGCAGGTGTTGCGGTACGCCGCCGCAGACAGTGCCGCATTGGCGGGATTGGCCCGACTGGCGGAAAAGGCGGGAGTTCCGGTGCCCCCCGCCGTGCAGGCCTGGGACCGGGTCACGGCCGTGCAACCCGCCCTGCGTTACGACCACACGTTGCGCCGGATCATCCCCGGACCCGCCTATGGCACGCACGTGAGCACCGATCTGGCGACGGAGGCGGCCGTGCGCCGCTTTACGCTGTTCGAAAGTGAGCGGGATTTGGCAGCTGCCGCCCGCGAGGCACCGGTGATGGCCTGGGCCGTTCCGGCACTCCTGCGGCAGGCGGCCCTGCGCTGGGTGCATGCCGGTGAGGCGGTGGCGGCGGAGCCCGTGTATGAGGCGCTGTACCGGCAATGGCCTGAGGACCCCGCCATTTTGAACGAATGGGGGGCCGCCGCCGGGGCCCGGGGGGCGCTCGAACTGGCCGCCGAACGCTTTCAGGCTGCCCTGGCCTGTGATCCGGCGTTCGCCGTGGCGAGAACGAACCTGGCCCGGGTGGTGGCGATGCAGGCGGCCGAGTAAGGGGCATGGCGCCCACGGCATGACAAAGGCCTCCCGGTTTCGGGAGGCCTTTTGACGAGTGAGGCGTGCCGGGACGACCCCGGTCCTACTTGGCGAGTTCCTGGGACTTCTTCATGGCCCCGAAGGAGGCGAAGGCGCCGGTCATCGCCGCATTGGCAGACAGGAACCCGATGGTGGCGACCCGGCCGGCAGCACCCTTGGTCAGGAAGGACGAGGCGACACCCACGGCCACGGCGGACGCCGCAGCGCCGATGATCGTGATCGTGACCCGGCTGTCGGAAAGCTTGTTGCCGACCATGCCGACGGCCGTGCCGACGGCGACACCGCCGAGACCGCTGGCAATGCCCTGTAGGCGTTCCGTCCTGGTCATGCCGGCGGCGCAGGAGGTCAGAGCGGGCAGGATCAGGGCGGAGGCGGTGCCCCGGCCGAGTCCCGAGTAAAGCGGTTTGAAAGTATCGCTCGGATGCATGGCATGGCCGATGGCATCGAGGGGCTTGCGATGGGGCGCCGTCGGCTGCGTGGCGGTCGGTGCGGTGGCCTGGATGGGGTTGATGGCAGCGTTCATGGTCGTCTCTCCTCTGACACTCTCTCCGGTGGACCACTGCCTTAACGGCTTCCACACAGGGTCTATCGGGAACAACTCCGTGCGGCTTTCTTATCGTTTCAGGCTGATCAGGTTAACCCTTGCCTAAGAATGTCGGTCAGGTTGGTGGAGGGTGGTTCCGATCAGGGTCACCGTCGTGTGATGGGGACGTCAGCTCTTTATGGCGGACGGCATTGCCACCCGTGAACCAGTGTGAAAACTGGGTATGAATGTACTTACCCATGCCTAGTTATTTGCCTCGCCCTTTTTTCGGAGTCACGCACGTCCTCAGCGGCGCGGCGCTCCTCATAGTGAGTCTTGCCGGCTGTGCGGGGCCCATCGTGTTCCATGTGGATCGTTCCAGGCTGACGGGTGCCGGCCTCTCGGTCGCGGCTCCCCAGTCGGGCCCGATCAAAGACGGCGGCAGCGCGAGTGCGGAGGTCCCGGCCGGTGGCGTGGGGACACCTGGAGCTGCCAACGGCCTTGCGACCCCACCCGGGGCGCCCCCACCCGCTGGAGCGCCTCCGGCCGGAGGTGCTCCAGCGGGTGGGGGCGGGAGCAACGGGAGCAACGGGAGCAACGGTCCGCCGGCACCGGCCGTGGCGGCCAATCTCACCGTCGTCGTCAGCACGGACCCCGTCATCATCGGGGGGCTTTGAACGGCGCTTACCGGTCGGGGCGCTGTGCCTGCGGACAGGGTCCGTCCGTGTCGCCGGCGGTGATCCGCCGGGTGTCAAACGGTTACGGGGCTTGGATTGGCGCTGTTTGTGGAAGTGATCCCCCTGCCGTAAGGTGATCCGGGAGGAGATCGGTCCCATGCCCCATCCTGAACTGCCCCGCCGCCACGTCAAGGACGCCGACCTGAATCGCCAGGTCTTCGTCTGCCACGGCAAGTCCTGCATGAAACGCGGGGCCGAGGACGTCAAAGACACGCTGAAGCAGGTCCTCAACGAGCGGGACCTGCTGTTCGGCAAACCCGAAAAGGCCAACCCGGCCGGCTGCGTCGTGCTCACCGAGTGCAGTTCCGTCGGCTTCTGCGAGAGCGGTCCGATGGTGCTCGTCTACCCGGACGGCATCTGGTACGAGGGCGTCACGCCCAAGGACGTCCCGGCCATTGTCGATGAGCATCTGATCGGCGGCGTACCCGTCGCACGTCTGATCGGCCGCCGTATCCCCTGAGGGGCCGTCTGCGGTCTGCCCGGTGGCGTTGCCGGTCATTCCCGTAGTCCGGCAACGATTAAAACCTTGTTGGCCTCCGGCTTTGCCGCTTTTGTAAGTTTCAAAAAAAAGGTATAAGGGTAGCAAGCCCACGCCCTACGGAGCAGGCGCTTTTCGTCGGCACTGGCCCGTCGTCATCGGAGATATCCGGATGCATCTGATTGTCGTAGTGCTCTTTCTGTGCGCCCAGTTGCTCGCCGGGTGTCGGATGACGCCCGGCATGTTGGCAGGCGGCACCGGGGACACCAAAGGCGTCATCGTCCGGGTGGCCCTGGAGATCGAGGGCCAATCGGGATTCCGGACCCAGTCGGCGATGGATGCTCTCCACCACCTGCGTTTCAACCTGTATACCCCCGGCAATGCCACCGACGTGCGGGCGACCGCCACGGCGATGACCCCGATCACCTCACCGCTGAATCTGGCGTTTGCCGGTTTGGCGGATGGCTCATACCGACTGGCGGTCGACGCCTATGGGAGCACCGGCGACACCGTGCCGCTCAATGCCGGCGGCACCCTGTGGTCCACGAACGTCGCCACCGTCACTCAGGGGATCGTCAGCTATGACGTCGGGTCGGCGTTCAATTTCGCCACGACCCTGCAGCTGGTGCCGGGTCCCAAGGTGACCGTGTCGGTAACCAGTCCGTTTGCCGGCGCCTACACGGCGACGCTCGTGTCGGAAACCGACGGGCAGATCGTCGCCACCTACGAAACGGTGGCCAGCACCTTCAGCGTCCGCAACCTGCGGCCGGGCAACTACGCCATTTGGCTGTCGGCCAGTAACGGCAGCGGGGCCGCGACACCCGCCCAGCGCTCGAATGTGATCACCGTCGTGGACGGGGCCGCCACCGTCAGCACCCCGTTTTCGGCCGCCCTGACCAACGCGTCCAGCATCGGGATCGGGTCCACGGCCCCGGCCGGTGACGGGGCGGCGGCGTCAGCCGCCCTCCTGACTGACGTCTCGGACGTGACGACGGACCTGGCCGGCAATGTCTACGTGATCGACATGCGCAACAGCCGGGTGCGGATGATGCCCGTCGCCAACGGTTTGCATTTTGGCCAGAACATGACGGCCCACAACATCTACACGATCGCCGGCAACGGTGAGGGCGGCTATGCAGGTGACGGTGGCCCAGCCCTGCAGGCGAAGTTCAATCAGCCTACCAACCTCACGGTCGATGCCTTGGGCAACGTGGCCGTCAGCGATCTGAACAACCATCGCCTGCGACTGATCTCGGCGGTCACCGGCAACCAGTTTGGCCAGCCGATGACGGCCGGCAACGTCTACACCGTCCTCGGTGACGGCAACGCCTGGCATGGACCCACCAACGTCGCCGGGTCGACTTCCGCCTTTGCCTATCCGAGCGGTGGCGTCTTCGACCACCAGGGCAACCTCATCGTCGCCAGCGGCAACTACGGCATTGTGAACATGGTGCCGGCGCTATCGGGTATTTACTTCAACCAGACGATGACCGTTGGCTTCACCTACCGGATCGGGGGCGGCGGGGCCCAGGCACCGCCATTCACCGACGAGGTTAATGCCGTGGGCGCCAATGCGAGGGGCAGTTGCAAGTTGGCCGTTGATGGCCTGGGCAATGTCTATGGATCCCTGGGCGACGACATCGTGAGGATGATCCCCCGGGTGGCCGGTACGTACTTCGGCAAGGCGGTGACGGCCAACGGCATCTTCACGATCGCCGGGAACGGCGCCGGTGGCAGTTACACCGACGGCGTCCATGCCCGGGCGACGCCGCTGGGCGACCCGCAGTGCCTAACCCTCGACGCTGCCGGCAATCTCTTTATCGGCAGCCAATCTGGCTGGCGCGTGCTGATGGTCCCGGTCGCCAGCGGCACCTACTATGGCCGGGCGATGACCGCAGACTCCGTCAATACGATCGTCGGTGGCGGCACCTCGTTCGATGACGGGCAGCCCCTCCTGACCAGCACCTTACGGAGCCTGACCGGCCTCCGGGCAACGGCCGACGGCATCCTCATTGCCGAGGGCGACAGTGGGCGGGTCCGTTTCGGCCCCCGGACGAGCAATACCTTCTACAACAGGCCCATGACCGCAGGGGCGCTCTACACCGTGGCCGGCGGCGGGGCGCCCGCCAACGGGGCCACTGCCGCTCAGACGACTTTTTACCGGCCCGAGAGCGTTACCACCGACCGGCTCGGCAACCTGTACATGGCCGACACCCGCAACAACCGGGTGCGGATGATGCCCGTCGTGTCGGGGACATACTTCGAGCAGAGCATGACGGCCAACCACGTCTACACGATCGCCGGCAACGGCCAGACCACCGGCACGGCCAGCGATGGCGTCAGCCCGACGTCGGCCACCATGTTCCCCACTGCCGTCGCCGTCAGCGCCCAAGGGGACGTGTACATCAGCGACTACGAAAACGGCCTGGTCCGGGTCGTTCCCCATGCGAACACGACGCTGTTCGGGCAAAGCCGGACCGGCAACCGCATCTACACCGTCGCCGGTGGCCAGCCCTGGTGGATGGGATCCGGCGACGGCGGGCCGGCGACATCGGCCGGTGTCGACCGACCGCTCGGTCTGGGACTCGACCGGTTGGGCAACCTCTACTTCATCAACTCCCGCACCGACAGCATCCGCATGGTGCCGGCCGTCGCCGGGACGTACTTCGGGCAGACGATGGCCGTCGGCAACATCCACACGGTCGTCGGCGGCGGTGGGGCAGCATCGCCGAACGACGGCGGCAGTCCCACCGGCACGTCCCTGCGGGGCCCGCGTGACATGGCAGTGGATGCGGCCGGCAATCTCATCTTTGCCGAGCCGGACATCCAGCGGATCCGCATGGTGCCGGTGGCGGCGGGGACGCATTACGGCTTGGCCATGGCGGCCAATCAGCTCTACACGGTGGCCGGGAACGGCACCGAAGGCTACGGCGGTGACAACGGGGCCGCCACGGGCGCCTCGTTCTATCGCATGTTCGGAATCGGGCTGGACGCGGCAGGCACGATCTACGTGGCCGAGACGGGTGGTCGGCGTGTCCGCATGATCACCCCGGCGGGCAAGATCCAGACCGTGATGGGCAACGGTGAGACGGGCGAGGCCTTTGCCGCCGGTGCCGCCACCGGGCAGCCCCTGCCGGCGCCCAACGACGTCTGCGTCTCGCCCTCGGGCACGCTGTATGTGATCACCCCCAGCCGCATCCGGGTCATCAACTGAGCGGCTGCTTTGGTGTTTATTCGGTCTGGAAGTCCAGTTGCACCTTGGGTTTGACCGGGGCGCCGACTTCGTCCAGGCTGACGTGGTTGATGTAGGCGCTGCCCCGGCCATTGAGCCGGATGCCGAAGGCGCCCAGATTCAGGCCGATCGACCGGATGTCGGCGCCGGGCAGGCGGTCAATGGCCACCGTTGCGACCATGAGGTAAAGACCCGGTGGAAAAATCGTAAACATCCGGCAAGGTTGCCGCCCTTGGGACCGACAAACCCTCATTGAGTGTTTGGCGTGAGGGGATGACCGATGAAGGCTTGGGGCATTGGCGTGGCGATTCTCGCCGGTCTGCTCGTGTCTTGCAGCCGGACTCCCGCCCCTGCCGCTCCGGCTTTGCTGGTCTCCCACGTGGCCAACCGGACGCCGTCGCCTGAAATCGAGCTGGGCCTGCGGCTCTTTTTCGATCCCAAACTTTCCGCCGACGGCTCCATCAGTTGCGCGACGTGTCATCAGCCCGGTCGGGGGTTTTCCAACGGGGCGGCCGTCGGCACCGGCATCGGCGGCAAAAAGGGCAACCGCAGCGTGCCGACGATCTATGCGGCCGGCCATGACGGTCCCCAGTTCTGGGATGGCCGGGCGGCGACGCTGGAGGCTCAGGCCCTGATGCCGATTGCGAATCCGGACGAGATGGGCGCCAAGCTTCCTGAGGTCGTCGCCAAGCTGAACAAAGATCCCCTGTACACGCAGCTTTTCCAAGCGGTCTACGGCGGACCGGCCACCGCCCAGCGCTTGGGCAAGGCCATCGCCACGTTTGAACGGGCCCTCAAGGCCAATCAGTCGCCTTTTGACCGCTTTCAAGCCGGTGACCAGTCGGCGATGAACGACTCGCAGAAGCGGGGCTGGGAGGTCTTCCAGGATCGCGGCCGCTGCATCGAGTGCCACAAGGGCTCGGACCTCTCGGACACCAATTTTCACAACATCGGCGTCGGCACGGACACCGACACGGTGGACGTCGGTCGTATGGCCGTGACGAAGCTCCAGTCGGACTGGGCGTCATTCAAGACCCCCACCCTGCGCAACATCGCCAAAACCGCCCCCTACATGCACGACGGCAGCCAGGCCACGCTGAACGACGTGGTCAAGTTCTACAACCGGGGCGGGCTGTTCAACCCGAACATCGATCCCAAGATGAAACCCATCCATTTGGGCGCCGACGAACAGGAAGATTTGCTGGCCTTTTTGGGCGCTCTGACGAGTCCCGACAACCTCAAGGACCTGGCACCAAGTCCGTCGGGCCGTCCGACGTCACCGCCCCGGCGCTGATCTTAAAGGGCGATCGGCCCAGCCCCGTTCAAAGCGGAAGGCTGTCCGGACGTCCTCGCTCAGGCAATGAGTGTCCTTGGCCAGCGCATAGGCAGTCCGCAAGACGGCAAAACCGCGCTCGTCATGGTCGGCCTCGTGTATCAGCACATCGCCTCGGCATCGGTCGATGCGCTCGGCTCGGTCTTGAGCAACAGGACAAAACCCTTGTCGGAGTTGCCTCAAGCGTCCAATGCCTCGACCTGCTGCAACAGTTCCGGAATGGTTGGAGCCGCCCACGCCGGTAAAGCGACCGAGAGCACCAAGGCCACAGGCAACAGATAGGGCTTCATCGGGGAACCTCGGTGACATTGCGGCTGATGGGTGACAAACGATGTCGGAGTCTGGGCCATGGCTCAGGCGAGGGCCCGTCATATCAGGCGGTGGCTTGCCAACGGCCGGGCGTCAGACGCCCCTTCCTACTGATGGGCCAGTGCCGGTCGCCCCTGTCCAGTCCGCTGTCGCTAGGTAGCTGTCGTCGTAAAGCGGATCGTGCGCTCGCATGTCCGGCCGCCCGCAGACCGCATCTGCACCCGCAGGGTGTAGCGGGTGCCGGGTTTGAGGGGATTTTGGGCCATGACGTGATTCTTGGCATCGGGCCAGACCCCCCACGCGCGACAGGTCTTGGGGGTGAGCGCCCAAGCGGGCTCGACGTGGCCGGCCGCATCAGTAAAGGTCGCCGTCATCTCCTCGCAGTCGCCCAGCCAGCCGGGGACGATGAGGGTGAACGGAAATCCGCAGATCCCGTCCGTGTCCACGTTCGGCGTCGTGTTCGGGATTTCGGGGCCCATCCGCAGGGGGACGTCCGTGGCCCCGTCCGGCGGATAGCTGAAATCCCGGGGACGGGGGTCGCTCGGTGCGAGGGACCGGTATTGATCGCCATGAAAGACGTTGCGGGCGGCCAGCCAGCCGTCACGGCCATTGGGGCTGGCGTAGCCCAGAGTCACACGGCTGTCCCCGATGAAGGGACCACGGTGCAAAATGGTGCTCATCAGGCTGTCGATGCCAGCGATCGGCGGCCGGCCGGGGGCGAGCACCTCGGCAAAACTGCCTGCTTTCAGCACGTCGTCGGCGCCCTCTTTGGTGTATCCCGGTAACCGCTCCGCCTCGTCATGGGCGCCCGAGCCGGCGATGAGCGGGTTGCCGGCGTTGGCCAGGAGGTAGCGGCAATGGGCTTCCGCCCCCGGGGTGCCCAGCGCATTCCAGCTCAACGGCGCCAGATCAGCTTTGGCCCGTGTGGCGTTGATATGCGCCAACAGCCCCAGCAACAGGTCCCGGCGTCGCATCGGCCAGGGGAACTGGCCTTTGACGATGTGCAGCCGTGGCAGGGTGCGTTGCAGGCGGGCGATCACGGCCGGTGACAGGGGATTGTTGTCGATGTGGAGGGATTCGAGGTTTTTCAGCTTGCTCAACTGCAGTGGCAGATCGACCAGCTGGTTGTCGCTCACCCGCAGGATGCGCAGACTCTGTAACTCACCCAGGGATGCCGGCAAACTCGTCAGGTGATTGTCGGACAGGTCGAGCACCTCCAGAGCCCGGAGGCCGCCGAGGGAGTCCGGAACCGCCGTCAGCTCGTTGCCGTTGAGGTAGAGCCGCTCCAGCCGTTTCAAGCCACCGATGCTCCCGGACAGACTGGACAGGCGGTTGAATGACAGGACGAGATATTTCAGCGCCTGTAACCCTTCCAGACGCACCGGCAACTGCATCAGCGCATTACCTGCGACATCCAACTCCGTCAGGGCGGTCAACCGGTTGATCGAGTCCGGTAGCAGCTTCAACCGGTTGAACCCGACGTAGAGCAGCTCCAGAGATTTTGCCGCCCCCAGGTCCTGCGGCAGGTCGGCCAGTTGGTTGTGATCGGCATCCAGGACGCTCAGGGTCGTGAGGCCGTTGATCAACGGCAGATGGGTGAGCCGGTTGTCCCGAACCAATAATTTCTCCAAGTGTTTCAGCCGGTTCAGGTTGGCCGTCAGGGCCGTGAGGTGGTTGCTCCAGACATGCACATCCGTCAGGGCCGTCGCTGTAGTCAGGCAGTCAGGGAGCTTCGCCAGACGATTGCGGCCGACGTACAACTTGGATAACCGTGGCAGTGACAGGGTTTCCGGCAGCGTTTCCAACTCGTTGGCGGTCAGATCAAGCTCTGCAAGCCGTGGCAGCCGAGTCACGCTCTCTGGGAGACGGCGGAAGCGGTTCTCATTGAGCGACAGGCTCTCCAATCGGGCCCACCGACTCGCCTCCGCCGGCAGGTCCGTCAGGGCGTTGTCCCGCATGGTGATGTATTGGAGGCTGCCGAGTTTGCCGATTTCCGGGGGGATGACGGATAGCTGTAAGGAGTCGAGGCTGAGCCCCTCAAGCTTGGACAGGTGCCAAAGCGGTTCCGGCAGGGGATTCAGCAGGGTTCCGGTCACATCGAGGTGTCGTAAGGCGGTCAGACGGGTGAAGGAACCCGGCAAAGTCTTTAAATCGGTGCCGCTCACGGTGAGTTTCTGCAGGCGCGTCAGGCCCGTCAGATCCTCGGGCAGCGACAGGGCATGGGTCTTGAGGGTGAGTTCCGCCAAGCCCGCCAGCCGGCTGATGAGGTCCACGGAAGTGACGGAGCCATACACATTGAGGGTCTGCAACTTCGGGAGCAGGGTGAGGACGGGCGGCATCTCGGCCCCCTTGAAAAAGAGGTCCAGGCGTTTGAGGTCTGAAAATCGCCCCACGGAGTCCGGGATGTGGTCGACGTAAAGGCCGGCACTCCCGATGTTCAGGCGGGTCACACCCTGGGGATGGGACAGTTTTGCGTTCAAACCCGCAAAGCCATCGTCAGGCTTGGCGTTTGCCTTGGGGTGAGCGATGGCGAGCAGCAACATGGCGGTCAGCACCCGGGTTGCCGTCCGGCGGCCAGTGGTGGGCATGGGACGTACTCCTCCGCCAGACAAGGCCGGTCGTGGCAGGAAAAACGATACCATTAAAGTCAGTCATTCCCTCCCTGCCAAAGGTGACCGACGGCAATCCGGCGGCAATGGTGCCGGCAGTGATCAAACCCAACAGGAGACAGGCTTTTTGCTACCCTGTCTCACAGCGGTCCCTGTTGGATCGAAGCCGAGTTGGGGTGGATCATGGCAAAAGTGCGGGTCGGGGTGATTTTCGGCGGCCGGTCCGGCGAGCATGATGTGTCGTTGGTCTCGGCCCGGGCGATCATCAACGCCCTCGATCCCTTGCGCTACGAGGTCGTGCCCATCGGGATCACCCGCCAGGGCGCCTGGCTACGGCCCGCCGACGCCAAGCTCGCCCTGGACAAAGGCCTGATCGATCTGTCGGACGCCCAGCACGCCATGCTGCTGCCCGAGCCCGGTCACGGCGGCCTCGTCTCGATTGAAAGCGGCCTCTCCATCGATCAGCTGGACGTGGTCTTTCCCGTCCTGCACGGTCCCAATGGCGAGGACGGCACCATCCAAGGTTTGCTGGAACTGGCGAACATCCCCTATGTCGGCTCGGGCGTGCTCGGTTCGGCCGTCGGCATGGACAAGATCGCCATGAAGACCATCCTCGAAGCCCAGGGTTTCCCGCAGGTGGACTATCAGCTGATCCGCAAGGCGGACTGGCTGCTGCACGCCGACCGGATCGTCGGGATCCTGCTGAAGCGGTTCACGTTCCCCGTCTTCATCAAACCGGCCAACCTCGGCTCCAGCGTCGGGATCACCAAGGCCAGGGACGAAGCCCAGCTGCGGGCCGGCATCGATCTGGCCGCCCGTTATGACCGGCGGGTGATCATCGAGGCCGCCGTCCCCGGCGTGCGGGAGATCGAGTGCGGCGTGCTCGGCAATGACGAGCCGATGGCCTCGGTCCTGGGTGAGATCATCCCGGGCGCCGACTTCTATTCCTATGAAGACAAGTACATCGGCAATCGGGCCAAGACTGTCCTGCCCGCCGAGCTGGACGAGGATCTGGCCCACAAGATCCGCGGTTTGGCGATCACGTCGTTCATTGCCCTCGACCTGGCCGGCCTGGCCCGGGTCGACTTCTTCCTCGACGACAAGGACAACGTCTACATCAACGAGGTGAACACCCTGCCAGGCTTCACGCCGATCAGCATGTATCCCAAGCTCTGGGAGGAATCGGGCCTTTCCTATGAACAGCTTGTCGATAGGCTGATCGAGCTGGCGCTGGAGCGCCATGCCGAGAAGAGCCGGCTGGAAACCGATTTCGTGCCCTCGCAGCCGGTGGCCTAGATGGGAGTCGCATTTCAAGGGGAACGTGGCGCCTTTTCCGAGGAGGCCGCCCGGCGGTTTTTCGGGCGTGATGTGGCCGTCGATCCGTGCGAGACCTTTGCCGACGCCTTTGCCCGGGTGGCCGAGGGTTTATCCTGGGCGGCGATGATGCCTGTCGAAAACTCCCTGGCCGGCAGCATCAACGAAGTCGTCGATCTGGTTCTCGAGTACCAGCTGCCGGCCGTCGGTGAGGTTTTCCTGCCCGTGGAACAGTGCCTGATGGCCCTGCCCGGCACGACCCTGGCCGACGTGAAGACGGTCCTTTCTCACCCGCAGGCGCTGGCCCAGAGCTCGCGTTTCATCAAACAGATCGGGGCCAAGACCCAGGTCGGCCATGACACGGCCGGCAGCGCCCGGATCATCCGTGAGGAGGGGTTGCAGGGCGTGGCCGCCATCGCTGCCGCCCCCGCCGCCGAGATCTACGGGCTGGACCTGCTCGCCCAGGGGATCCAGAACGAGGCGAGCAATTTCACCCGCTTTTTCGCCATCCAGCCGGGCGGCACGCCGGGCGAGGGGCATCGTAAGACGTCGTTGGTCTTCCGCATCGCCCACGAGGCGGGCTCGCTCGTCCGGGTACTGCAGGCCTTTGCCAAACACGGGCTGAATCTGACGAAGCTGGAGAGCCGTCCCCAAAAGGTCCGGCCCTGGGAGTACGTCTTCTATCTGGATGTCGACGGCGATCTCGCCGCCCCGGGGATGCAGACGGCGATGGCCGAGCTGCGTGAGTCGGTCAGCTTCATCCACGTCATCGGCTGCTATCCGGCGGCCAGCCTGCCCTAATCGGGTCCATCGTCCGGGGGTGATCGGTGCGTGGGGGCCGGGTGAGCCGGGCCGGTCCTTTGGGCCGGCAAATTCCGGGACAACGGCCGTGGGAACTGGCGCTAGGCGTGTGCTGGCCATCATTGACAGCGCTTGCCCCCGCTGTTAGTCTCAGGACCTGAAAGGCTTAGCCCTGTGTGGTTACGGCCCAATCACCCACCTTTTTTCAAGAGGATGCTTTGTGAAAAAATTCATGCTCGGTCTGAGCCTCGTCGTGTCGATGGTCAGTGCTCCGCTGAGCGCCTTGGCCGGTGTCCAGGACTTCAAGCTGATCAACAAGACCGGTTGGGCCGTCGAAAAGGTCTACGTGGAAGCGTCTAACGCCGACGAGTGGGGCGAGGACGTCCTCGGCGAGGGCATCCTGGCCACGGGCCGCTCCAAGGAGATCCACTTCACCGGCTACGACGAAAACACCTGCAAGTTCGACATCCGGGTCGAAGACGTCCGGGGCAAGGCCTGGGAGATCACCGGCGTCGACCTGTGCGAGACCTCCAACGTGACGATCCGCATGCGGGCCGGCAAGCTCGTCTACACCGAGGAATAACCGCCTCCCGTCACCTCCCGCCGGATGGCCGTCCGGCGGGAGGTTGGCGTTTGCTGGCCTGGGGCCGGGGCAGCGAGTGGGGCTGAGGCGGACGGTGACCCTGACTGTGGGCAATTTCTGGCGATTTGCGGCAGGATTTAGCCGGCGGGTTCATTTGCACCCGTTTTTGATTCCCCGAATGAGGGAGTGATGTCGGGCGTAAGGGTCTCGTGACGGCCATTAGCGGTCGCTTGACGAGCAGGCGCCCGGCTGATAGGATCGGTTGGCAGGTATAGGCTGCGGTGATTGTCGCCCGTGTGATGGGCTATCGACCGCAGTTTGAGAGGGGCATTGCATTTTGAAGAAGTTCGTTTTGGGTTTGGGTCTCGTCGTGTCGATGATCAGCACGCCGCTGGTCGCACTGGCTGGAGGCGCTCAGGACTTTACCCTGCATAACGTCACCGGTTTCAGCGTCGAGAAGGTCTTCATCGCCCAGGATGGCGCCGAAGAATGGAGCTCGGACGTGCTCGGCACGGGCACCTTGGCCAACGACGGCTCGACGACCATCCACTTCACCGGTTTCCCGGATGATGCCTGCAAGTTCCATCTGCGGATTGAAGACGCTGCAGGCACGGCCTGGAATTTGGAGAATGTCGACCTGTGTGCGACGACGAACGTGGCCATTGCCGCGGCCGAAGGCCACCTGATTTTCGCCACCAACTAGGGTGATTGGCAGGGCTGGGTGAGCCGGTCCTGTCGATTGAGCCCAAGGCGCCCCGCCTTTTCTGAGGCGGGGCGCTTTGCTTTGGGGGCGGTCTGGGGTTCAGCAGGTGCTTTGCTGTTGGTTCCTGGACCGATGTCGCGCGACAGGCGGGGGACTCAGTTGCGCGGGGCCTGCTCCAGCGTCGGTTCCTGGGGGGGCGGCAACTCGTGCAGGCCCTCCTCCTGAGGGAGTGTCCCCGCCGTCGCCATAGGTTG
>JACMPN010000309.1 GCA_014377495.1 Candidatus Sericytochromatia bacterium | reverse complement strand
GGTGTCCGGGGCCGTCCCATTTGGTGGGTGGAAACCGGGATCGGGGCCCCCTGATCACTTTTCGTAAAACCGGTCCGTCCACCTGCCCCTGTTAGTCATCCGTTAGTGGAGATCCCGCTGAAGCTGACCGTTTCAGCCATCGGACAATCTCTGCGAATGGGCTTCACAAAGCGACCAACATCACACAATACTGATCAATACGGGATGGGGTTTTCGGCAAACGCCGGGCCTCGTCCAAGGTCGGGCAGCACGCTGTGCGAGTCCGTCATGCAAGAACGCCTCTCTGAGGGGCGGAGGATCGCCATGGGCACCACCCACACGAAAACAGACGATACCGGCCTCGGCCTGGCGCCATTGGTCTGCATCACGATTCGGCCCGACGCGTTGTCGGCGGTGGCCACGGTCGAAGCCGGCAAAGACATCGACCTGGCCACGTTTGATGCGATCCTCGCCGATGCGGGTGTCTGCTTTGGTGTCGATCCCGATGCCATCTTCTCCCTCTGCACCGGCGAACGGCGCCAGGCCGTCATTGCCCATGGCCAGCCTCCCCTGTCCGGACTCGATACGAGCTTTGAGCCGTTGGTCTCCTTCCGCCGGGAAGCCGGCACCCCGAAAGTCAACGACGACGGCGGCGTGGACTACCTCGACCTCGACCACGTGCAGTCTGTCCACATCGGCGCCCCCCTGATGCGGCGCATCCCCCCGACGACGGGGACCCACGGCCGCAACGTCCGCAACGAGGAAATCACCTGCCGTGACGGCCATGACCGGCCGTTTCGCCGGGTCGGCCTGGGGACCCGGATCAGCGCCGACGATCCCCAATTGCTGGTCGCCGCCGTTTCCGGCCTCCCCACGTTTGGCCCGGATTACGTCCAGGTGGATCCCGTGCTCTGGCTGCCGGCGGTCGATGTCAGCACCGGCCACATCCGATTCGCCGGGACGGTGATCGTGGCCGGTGACGTCGCCACCGGCCTGCGCATCGAGGCGGACCGCGACATCATCGTCGCCGGCACTGTCGATGCAGCAGACCTGATCGCCGGCGGCAACGTCGAGTTGTGCGGCGGCATGGTCGGTCATGGCACTGGCCGGGTCCAGGCCGGTGGCTGGATCAACGCCCGCTACCTCGACAACGTCACCGTCTCGGCGGGCGAAGACCTCTTCTTTGAAGAGACGATCAGCCATTGCCAGGTGACGGTCTGCCGGGACGTCGTCGCCATCTCGGCACTCGGCTACGGCCAGATCATCGGTGGTACGATCCAGGCAGGTCGGACGGTGCGTGTCCGGCTGCTCGGCGCCCTGGCCGGTACGGCCACTGCCGTCGGTGTCGGCGGCATCGATCCCGACGTGGCCCTGCGGGCCCAGGCGCGGGTCGAGCAGATCCGGCGTGACGCCAATGCCTGCACCCGCCAGCTGATCCAGATGCGCCGGGCCGGTGGCAGCGGCTCCCTGTTGGACACCATGCTCGGTCAATGCGAGCGCCTGCAGGCGGAGATGCCGCTGGCCGAACAACGGCTCGAACTGGCACGGACCTTGGCGGAAAAGGACCAGTCGATCGAAGCGAGCCAGGGCTTTTACGGTGGCGTTGAAGCCCGGATCGGCGACCTGCGTCGGACCCTGCGTGACGACATGCCGGGCGCCAAGCTGGTTGCCCGCCATGGCCAAATCACCCTACGCCGCTAATAGGCTGCTTCTCGGGGGTCCATGACGGCCCGATTCGGTCCGGAACCTGTTCAGCGTCCATTGGGACGTGTTGAAATCCAACATGCTTCCTGTTGGTCAGCTTGGCACAGAACCCGAACCGAATTAGGCTCGCCCTGAACCCCCGAGAAACAGCCTTTTGTACTTAATTTGGGCGGTTTTTCAGGACGCAATAAGGATCCGGCCCCAATGCGCCGGGACCGATTCCAGCGTGACGTGTTCGCCATGCACCTGAAAGCGATCGCCTGGATTCAGCACATCGTGCAACACCCGCCCACTCAGATGCGGCACCCAGAGCGTCATTTGCGCCGGTTGTTTCGCTGCGTTGAGAGCCACGATGACCGCCTGGTCATGAGTGTGGCGGGCAAAGGCAAACTGCTCCGGCTGCACGAAGAGTTCATCATAGTTGCCGTGACGCAGGGCCGTCAGCGACTGACGGATACGGGACAAACGGCTGATCGTGTCCGCCAGCGCCGCATGGGGCATGCCGCCAGGATCCGGCCGGGAGATTGCAGGTCGAAGCGCCGCATCACTGAACTTGGACCTGGCCCCTTTGATCCCCCACTCACTGCCATAGTAGAGCGAGGGGACGCCAGGCATGGTGAACAGCAGCAGGTGGGCGGGATAGAGATGAGCCGCCCGTCGCAGCCGGCTGCCGATGCGGTTGACGTCGTGATTGTCGACGAAGGCGTAGAGCGGCGCTCCCTGATACACGCCGTGCGATCCGAACTGCCGCTTTAACGTAGCGGCAATCTCAACATAGTTGTGGCGGTTGTGGCTGGAGACGAGCCCCGCATAGGCGTTGTAGTTCGTGACCGAATCGAGGCCCCGGGTCTTCATGTACGGCGCATAATTGCCGTTGACCACCTCACCCATCAGCCAGAAGTCGGGTTTGCGCTTACGTGAATGGCGGCCTAACTCGCGCAAAAAGGCTGCTTTGACCAGATTGCAGGCGTCCAGCCGCAGCCCATCAATATCAAACTCCCGGATCCAGAAATCCACCGCCTCCAACAGGTGCTGGCGGACAGGTTTGTGCAACAAGTTCAGTTTGGGCAGCTCGTACGCGCCACGCCAGGTGTTATAAGTAAATGAATCCCCGGCCGGGCTGCGCCGGCGGAAATCGACCCCGTCATACCAATCCCGGTATGCCGAATGGCGACCGTGCTGCCGGATATCCCGAAACGCCCAGAAATCCCGGCCCGTGTGGTTGAACACACCGTCCAGGACGACCCGGATGCCGGCCCCGTGCAGGGCGGCCACCAACTCGCGCAAAACTGCGTTGTCACCGAGACGGCGATCCACATGAAAGTAATCCACCGTGTCGTAACCATGTCCCGTCGATTCGAACAAGGGTCCGAGGCACAGGGCCGTAACGCCCAGATACCGCCAATGGTCGATCCAGTCGAACAACTGGGCGAGGCGGGCCACCGACGGGCTGTGAAAGTCGTTGCGCTGCGGGGCGCCACACATGCCGAGCGGATAGACATGGTAAAAAACGGCGTCGTTGGCCCAGGTAACGGCCATAATTGGCTCCTGTTTCCAGTTAGGTTCTTCTATTGGGCAAAGCCCCGGTGATCCGGTCCGTCCTCACCGATGAGGCAATCAGTCCCGACGACCGATTGCCCCCGCAGAGGGCGGATCGCCGCCAGGTCGACATCCTGATCAACCACCGCTGGCACCACCATCATGCGGGCGATGGCGCCGCCATACCGGGCCATGATGCGGGCGGCCTGTGTCTCAAATGCCCGAAACGTTGCCAGTGCGGCGACACGGACGGTCATGACGACGGGCAGGGTCATCGGTTGGCTCCTATGCATTATGATGCCGACAGGTCATCCAACGTCCACCTGAGTCAGGGCAGCCTGCGGACTCCGACCGGCGGCGATCATGAGACGATCACACAGGGTTACGTGCGGCTGATCCGACATTTTCTGGCAACGACCGATCGCCATCGGCCGTTTGCCGCCATCTCGGCCGGTCTCATTGCCACGTACGGCGGCAAACAGACACTCCTCAGCCATTACAGCCCTGAGCACCTCACGTCGTGGGCAGCCAGGACCGGATAGGTCGAACCGGATCTGGTGCAGTGGCCGTAGGACCGGACATCTGCCCGACTCCATCGCCTGTGGTCTTGGCGGACGCGCAGCGGTACCGTACCCTGGAGTGCCATGACCGATCGGCGCACGTAGGAAAGTCGTAAGGAACCGCATGCGGGAAACGCTTTGGAGCGCTGTCGATCAGGCAGCCAGGCTGGCCGAGCTGATCAGCGAGGACCCGCGGCTCAAGGAACGGCCGCTCCGCCGTGACGTGCGCTCACTCGGGCGGATCCTCGGCGACGTGCTGAAGGAGCAGGAAGGCATCGTCTTTCTGGCGGCCGTCGAGGACCTGCGGCGACAGGCCATCGATCACCGGGAAACCTCCGTGGACCTGGTCCCGCACCCCGTCACCATGGCCAAGGACCCGCTCCTGGCACAGGTCCAACAGGGTGTACACACGATGTCCGTGGCCGATGCGTATCGGATGACCAAGGCCTTTGCCACCTACTTTGAGTTGACCAACCTGGCGGAGACCAACCACCGCAAACGGCGCCGCCGGGCCCGCGGGGTCCATGCCGGCGACAAGCCGCAGCCGGGCTCATTCCAGGGCACTTTGGCGCGCATGGCCAAGGCCGGGATCGATGCCACAGCCGCACTCGCCTGGCTGCAGCAGGTCGAGGTCGGGCCTGTATTTACCGCCCACCCGACCGAGGTGGCCCGGCGCACGGTGATGGCGAAGCGGGAACGGATCGCCGAGGCATTGGAAGCACTCGACCGCCTACCCTTGCCGGAACGGGGAGCGGCCGAACGCCAGGAAGCCATTGCCGCCGAGATCACGGCCCTGTGGCAGACCGACGAGGTCCGCCGCCGCCAGCCGACCGTGCGTGACGAAATTGCCATGGGCCTCGACTACCACCGCAACGTGATGATCGCCTCGCTCCCCGAACTGTATGAGGAGATGCGCACGGCGTTCCAGACGATTTACGGACTGACCTTGGCGCTGGGCGACCTGCCCACCGTGGTCCGCTTCGGCTCCTGGATCGGTGGCGACCGTGACGGCAACCCTTACGTCACTCCGGAAGTCACCCAGTCCGCCTTGGATATGGCCCGACGGACGATCCGCGACTACTACCTGCAAGCCGTCGCCAACCTGACCGAGCACATGAGCCCGAGCACACGGCAGGAGCCGACCAGCCCTGGGTTGATTCAGGCACTGGAGCACTACGCCCTTACACTGACCTCGCCCGATCCCTCACCCAAGACCCACTCCCCCTATGAGCTGT
>JACMPN010000308.1 GCA_014377495.1 Candidatus Sericytochromatia bacterium | reverse complement strand
GGGGCAGTGCCTGGTGGCCGGACCCGATGAGGAGGGTGGTCGACGGCCAGGCCCGCTCCGAGGCGGGCCTGCCCGTCGGGGCCCTGGCCGGTCATCCGGTGCTGTTGCTGCAGGCTTTGCTGCACGGGGGCACGGATGCACAGCGCAAACGCTGGCTCCCCGGCATCGCCAGGGGCGAATCCCTGGCAGCAGTGGCCTACCGGGAAACCGGTGCCGGTGAGGAACCCGGCAATTGGTCCTGTATCGCCCAACGCACGGACACCGGCTGGGTCCTCAGTGGGGCGAAACAGGGCGTCTGGTTTGCCGGCCAAGCGACGCTCCTGGCGGTGGCGGCCCGCATCACGGACGCACCGGGGGGCCTGGGCTGGTTCGTCATCGAAAAACCCGCCCTGGCGGAGGCCTGCTGGGCCTGGGACTCGCCGCACGGCGGCCGGATCACGGGGGAGATCACGGGCGGCCCGGCACCCGGTGGCGTGCGCCGGGACAGCATCCGCTGTGACCGCCTCCATTTGCCGGCAGACGCCCTGATCGGTGAGACCCACACACCGGCCCACGGCATCGCCGTCTACATGACGGGCTGGTCCCTGGAACGCTTACACCTGTCGGCGATGGCTATCGGGGCCATGCAGGGCGCCTACGAGCGCAGTTGGCGGGCGACGGTCGGGCGGATGCTCGGTGGCCGGCAGGGTCTCGACTCCCCGGTGATCCGCCAGCATCTGGCGACGATGGCCGTGCGCCTGCATGCATCTCGACAGTTGGCCTACCGGACGGCCAGACTGCTGGCCCGGGGTGGGCCGGCGACGGCGGCCGCGTTGAGTCTCTGGTATGCCGTGCACCAGTGTGAGTCGACCTCCAAGCTGATGCGGACCTGGCTGAGCGAACCGGGGTCGGGTGATGCGGCCCTCTGGCGGGCCTGGCGTCAGGTTTCGGCGTTGCCGCTGTTGGCCGGCAGCAACGACGTCTTGGCCCTCAGCAGCATCGCACCCGACCTCCTCCGTTAAAACGGCTTGGGCGGCTCTTCTGCGTTGTCGAATCTGCCTAAGGTCCAGTAGGACCCCTTCCGAAGCGGCGCGAAGGCGCCTCCCGGTGGTCGCTAAGAGGTGTCTCCTAGCAGAAGAACCGCCCAAGCCGTTTTTTCGTTCTTAGACTGGGCCGAGAGAACCTGCCAGTGACAGGGAACGGACGCTGACCCTCACTG
This sequence comes from Candidatus Sericytochromatia bacterium, assembly GCA_014377495.1. Lineage (GTDB taxonomy): Bacteria > Cyanobacteriota > Sericytochromatia > JACMPN01 > JACMPN01 > JACMPN01. The sequence goes on along the minus strand of JACMPN010000308.1, from coordinate 5,340 downwards.
GGTCAACCTCTTAGCGGGTCGGGGCGTCGACCGGCCCCGGATGGTACTCGAGCATCAGGCAATTCTGATCCTTGGCGGCCCGGGTGAGATACGGGGCGCCGGCCGGGATGGCCATATAAGAGCCGGGACCCAATGGTTTGCTGGGTTTTTGGCCTTCGAGGAGGACCGCTGCCGAGCCGGTGACGATGATCAGATGGGTGTCCGCCGGATAGCTGCGCATGAGCGCCAGTTTGCCTGCCGGTTGCCGGACCAGGGCACAGCTGGCAGTACGCTGGCGATTGCCCCAGAGACCCGTCATGGCCAGGTCGCCGGCCTCGACCGTGCGGACCTGCACGGCCTTGGCGGGTATGGCCGTGGGCAGGGCGGGTTTGGCCGCAGTGTGGGTCAGCTCGGTCAATGCGCCCGCGTCGCCGGGCTCCACCTGGATCAGGCCGAGGACGGCCTCCCGTCCGGTCTGCGCCTGCACGCTGTAGGCACTGCCGGGCGGGATCCGGAACCAGCTGCCGGGGCCGAGGGGGGCACTCGCGTAGGGAGCGGGTGTGCGCAGCGTGACCGTGCCGCCGATGACGACACCGATCGTCTCGCCCGACTCGCGGAATGGACCCGCCGTCATGCCGGCCTTGAGCCGTTGCAGGGTGCCCTGACTCGGCTCTTGGCCGTTGCCCCATAGGGGTGACTGCTGCACGCCCTGGGGTTCCACCGAGGCCCAACGCATGTCGGCCGCCGGTGCTACGACAGGCCGGTCATTGCCATGATCGGCCGCCAGTCCAGCCGCGACCGTGCTGGCACAGGCCACGGCAACTGCCGCAAGACCTGTACCCGTCACCCAGCGCAAACCCAGACGCTGTCTATTTTTGAGCCATGTTGCCATGGGGTCGCCTCACTGGTTCGGATCGTACCATGCCCTGGCCTGCCGTCCGTAGGAAAGCCAATCCCTTGCGCTGCCGTCTTGACCACGATGGGGGGGCGGGCGCTATGATCGCCTTGTCGGTAGACCGATTGCACCGGTACCGTTTTTGCACGTCATCGCACCAGACACGGGGACGTCATGACCGCACGTTTTGTGGCCCTCGCCCTAGCCGACGAGGGCGTTAAAGGCCATGGCGACTTCGGCTTCCAGGCCGTCGCCCGTCTCGTTCGGCGCCTGCATCGTCAGCCGGATCGTCAGATCTCCCTGCCGTGCCGCCCGGAGGGCATCCCTGAGCCTGCGCAGCACATCGGCGGCATGGGCGTGCTGCGCATGATGCCGGGTGCGCTGACGGCCTGCCGGCAGCGAGGGGATTCAGGGCGTGACACGTGTTTCCTGTATTTTCTGGGCGTCGGAATGCTGTTCGACGGGTTCCATGAACGGCCTCGGACCTTGTCCTGGAAAATCGGTGCGATGACTCCGTTGCCAACGGTGCAGCGGGTGATGTTAACAGCGGAGTGTCATCCCGAAAAGCAGCGCCAGCTGCGGCTATGCGGCTCGGGGAGCGGGGTGTCGCTTTTTGGGGGTGTGCCGGTGGTGGCTTCAGTCGACGCTACCGGCCAGCCGGCGCAGTCCCGCCAGGGCCCGTTGGCGCAGCGGTTCCCCCCGTTGGCGGCCCAGCAGAAAGACCCAGATCAGCTGATACTCGCTGCGTTTGAGGAATTCCGGGTGGATGTCCACGAGGACTGTGACGCCCCGGATCCGCTCGGCCTTGGCCTTGTCATCGGGTCAGAATCCGTCCAGCTTGGCCACCTCGTCCAGTTCGTGAAGCCGGGAGAGGTGGTTGCTGCGCATGTTGTTGACGATCGAGACCGGGGCCGTGCGGCTGTCGTCGACGACGAACTGGCGGATCACGCCGTTGACGACGAGATAGCCGAGGCGGGCCATGAGGCCAAACTACGCCATGACCACCAGGATCAGGCGGGAATAGATGATGAAACGGATCGACGGCATGGCACCCTATGGACCATCGGTTACGGCCGGCGAGCCTCGGAATCGACGCTGCGCCTCGTCACATTGATGCAATTGTAGCCGCTCAGAGCTTGTCAACGAAGGCGTCACCTGCCTTTAGGGTCGGTAGTCTTCGCGCAATAGGCCCATCACGTGATCGTCATGGTAGGCGCCTTGCCAATAGGTGCGCTGCCGCCGGACGCCTTCGAGTTGGAAACCGAGCTTTTCGTAGATCCGCCGGGCTGCCGGATTATAGGATTCGACGCTCAGCTCCAGGCGCTGCAGGTTCAGCCGGTCGAAGGCGGTGCTGATGATCAGGCGCGTCGCCTCGGTGCCATAACCCTGACCCCAGACGTCGGTCTCGCCGATGGCCAGCCCGACCGTTGCCAGACGGTTGATCGTATCGATCCCGTGCAGGCCGGCGACACCGATGAACCGGTTCTCCTCCTTGAGGCAGACGGCCAGCGTCATCTCGCTTTTGGCGGTGTAGAGGGTCTGGATGTACTCCTCTTCCTGATGGCGGCTCATCGGCCAACGGAAGCTCAGCGTCTGGCTGACTTTGGCATTGTTGACCCAGACGATGAGTTGCTCGGCGTCCTCCATATCCAACGGACGCAGGTAAACCTGCTCGCCGATGGCATAGGGGGTCTGCAGCCCAGCGCTCACTTGGCTTCCATCCAGTTGGCCGCTGTGTTGATGTCGACCTGCAGGGGCACTTTCAACTGCATGACGCCTTCCATGATCGGGCGGATCAGGGCCTTCAGGGGCTCGATCTCGTCCTTGGGCAGCTCGAAGACCAGCTCATCGTGGACCTGCAGGATCATCCGGGCCGACAGGCCGGACTTGGGCAGGCGGTCATGGACCTGGATCATCGCCATCTTGATGATGTCGGCGGCCGTGCCCTGCAGGGGCGTGTTCACGGCCATCCGCTCCGCCAGCTCGCGCAGATTGCGGTTCGGGCTCATCGCATCGGGCAGAAAGCGCCGGCGGCCCGTCAATGTGGTGACGAAGCCGTTTTCCTTGGCGAAGGCGATCATCTGGGTGACGAACTGCTGCACCCTGGGATACCGGGTGCGGAAGCGTTCGATGATCGTGGCGACTTCCTTTTGCGGCACGTTCAGGGTCTGGGCCAGGCCAAAGGCCGTCTGACCGTAGGCGATGCCGAAGTTGACCGTCTTGGCGATGCGGCGCAGGTCGCTGGTCACCTGTTCCGGATTCATCCCGAAGATCTCGGCGGCCGTGCGCCGGTGGATGTCCTCGCCCTGGCGGAACGCTTCGAGAAAGGCAGGATCCTCCGAGTAATGGGCGAGCAGCCGCAGCTCGATCTGGGAATAGTCGGCGCTCATCAGCACGCCGTCCGGGTTGCCAGCGACGAAGGCCCGCCGGATCTCGCGGCCCAGCTCGCTCTTGACGGGGATATTTTGCAAATTGGGATCCGTCGAGCTCAGCCGGCCCGTCGCCGCCACCGTCTGGTTTAAACTCGTGTGCAGCCGCTTCGTCACGGGGTGGATCAGTTCGGGCAAACTGTCGGCGTACGTGCTCTTCAACTTCGTCAGCTGCCGGTATTCGAGGATCATCCGCACGGCTTCGTGCTTCGGTGCCAGTTTTTCCAGCATCGCCGCATCGGTGGAAAAGCCGCCGGACGGGTTCTTCTTGATCCCGGCCGTCGGCAGCTGCAGGTCTTCGAAGAGGACGACGCTGAGCTGCTTGGGCGAGTTGAGGTTGAATTCCCGGCCGACCAGCAGGCAGACCTTTTGCTCAAGGGCGCCGATCTGCTCGGCAAGCTGCTTGGACAGGCGCCGCAGATGTTCGACGTCCAAAGCGACCCCGTGCTGCTCCATGTGGGCCAGGACGACGACCAGCGGCAGTTCGATGTTTTCATACAGGTCGAGTAGGCCCATCTCGCCGATCTTTGTCCGCTCCAGGTGGCTCAGCTCAAAGGTGACGGCGGCATCGGCGGCGGCATAGCCGGGGGGGGGCTCCGTCAGCACCTTGTCCATGGTGATCGCCTTGACCCCGGTCCCGATCAGGGCGGTGATGGGCGTCATCGTGTAACCGAGCTGGCCGAGGGCCGCTTCCTTCAGGCCATGGGCCCGCTCGGGATCGAGGATGTAGTCGGCGATCATGCTGTCGTCGGCCACGCCCCGCAGGTGGATGCCGTAGCGGGAAAAGACGTTGATGTCGTACTTGAGGTTGTGACCGATCTTGCCGATCGTCGGGTCTTCCAACACCGGCCGTAGTGCCGCCAGGGTCGCCTCCAGGGGGAGCTGAGCGACGGTGTCTGTCGGCAGCGCATGACCAACCGGCAGGTAATAGCTGTCCAATTTGTCCGTGGTGGTGGCGCCCGGCTCGGGCGACAGGGCCAGCGAAATGCCGACGAGATCCGCCTGCAGGGCCCGCACGTTCGTCGTTTCCGTATCGATGGCAAAGGGGCCTTGGGCCAGCCGCCGGACCAGATCGGGCAGATCGGCGGGATCGGTGACGATCGTCATGTTCAGCGTCGGGGGCCGGGCGGCCGGGGTGGAGTCCGCCTGGAAGTCGAACCAGAGGGCATCCGAATCGCCTGGCCCTTCGCCGGCAGGCCCTTCGGCGTCGGGTGTGGCCGCAGGGGCGGCGCCATCCATCACGCCGAAGTGCTTGAGGGTCTCGGGCAGCTCCCGCAACAGGGTGTTGAACTCCAGCCGGGCCAGCAGGTCCCGCAGGGCTTGGATGTCTGGCGGCGGGGTGAGCTTGCATTTGGCCTGATCGAAGTCGACCTCCACATCCGTGATGATCGCCGAAAGCGTGTGGCTGAGCCGGAGGAGTTCCAGGTTGTTGGCAATCAGGTCACGGATGCGGTCGGGCTTGACCTTGTCGATGTTGGCCACGAGGTTGTCGACGGTCTGGAACTGCTCCAGCAGCTTGACGGCTGTTTTGGGGCCGATGCCCGGGACGCCGGGGATGTTGTCGCTGGTGTCGCCGATCAGGGCTTTGTAGTCGATGAACTGCTCGGGCGTGACGCCATAGCGCTCCAGCACCGTGTCGGGGCCATATTCGACGAGCCCGTCGACGCCGGACTGGGGGGTGAGGACGCGGATGTGCTCCTCGACCAGCTGCATCGTGTCCTGGTCGCCCGTCAGGATGTAGACCGTCTGCCCGTTGCGGGCCGCCCGCTTGGCGATGGATCCGATCACGTCGTCGGCTTCGAACCCTGCCAGGGTGTAGATCGGGATGCCGAAACGCTCCACGACTTCGCGGATCAGGGGCAGTTGGCTCTGCAGATCGTCCGGCATCGGCGGGCGGTGGGACTTGTACTTTTCGTACATATCGTCGCGGAAGGTGGCGCCAGGCAGGTCGAAACTGACGGCCAGGCACTCCGGCTTGCGGGTTTTGATCATTTCCAGCATGGCCCGCAAAAAGCCGAAGACCGCCCAGGTCGCCGT
>JACMPN010000307.1 GCA_014377495.1 Candidatus Sericytochromatia bacterium | reverse complement strand
CGTTGCTACAGGAGAACCCCCCCGTCTCTCTCGCTCGTCCCCCCCCCACCCCACAAAAATGCGCGACCACCACAAAAACCCAACCATTTGTGGTGTGATCGGGTTGATCAGTTGGCTGCAGGGGCCGCTGGCAACGGCTCTGCGCTGGGAGACATATCCGGCGTCGGACCACTGTAGCCGCTATAACCGCCCCCGTAGCCACCACCATAGGCAGGATAATTGGTGCCGTACGACCAGAGGAACCTGCCGTCACCGTCGTAGTAGGCGATGTAACGGTCAGTGCCGTACTCGGCACGGGCAATGTAGCCCGCCACGGCGGTCGTACCGATCTGTTGGACCTGGTAATAGCCAAGGTGGCGGCTGCGCAGGCGGGCGATGTCCTGGCGCCGGAAGAACTTCAGGTGACGCTTGCTGTGGGACTGTAGGGTCTTCGATAGATACCTGTACGAGGTCGGGGTCCGGTTGTAGAGGGGGCTGACCGCCAAAGCGACCGCACCGGGGATCTCAGCCTGGGTGAGGGCTTTCCGCATGGTCGTCCAACCATTGGTGTACGGCATCCATTCGACCATCCGGCCTTCTTCTTTGGAGAAGGCCCGCAGGCCACGCTCAAGACCGGCCATGCCGCTCCAGCCCCACCCGAGGAACTTGGCGCTGAAGCTGCTGCTGTCATCCTCATTCGCATCGCTGTCGTCGTCGGCGTCCTCGGGGGCACTGGGCACGTTGACCGGCAGGGCACTGAGGATAGTCATCGGATCAAAGTCGTCGAGGAAAACACGCTTCTTTGTCACAGCCCTTTGGTCGAGCGGGGCTTTGGCGGCAACGGGGGCGACAGTGACAGGCTGGATCGGGGTTTTGGCCGACGTCGGGAGGATCAGGGCTTTACCGGGTGCGGCAGGCAATTTGGCCATGGCGGCGGTGACAGGAGTCGTCAAAGCGGGGACCGGCTGCGACTGGCCCGGGGTGGCAAGGAACGTTGGCATGGGGGCGGCACAACCGGCCAGCACACTGATCAAAACTGCGAGACTGACTGTTGTACGCATGTCGATAACCCCTCCTGCACGTCCAGGATCTATCGATGCACGGCTTCAAACCTGACCCGGATTCGCCGGGGCTTAACCAAGCTTTCACCTGATGCCAGGGCACACTTAGCCCGGACGACGCCGACGCTTGGTCAGGCGCTTGGCACCGGATACGGACCAGTCGCTGAGACTGTGGACGGCATTGCCGAACCAGATGCCGGCAAAAAGGCTGGCGAGTCCACCGGCTGGTACCGCTGCCCCTGCCTGCAGCATGTCCCCGGTACTCTGCCGGACGGCGCTGGCCAATGGTTGCCAGCCGGCCAGATGGCACACGGCATGAAAGGTCATCACGATCGCCACGAGCACCAAGGCCAGATACACGCTGCGGAACAGCGGGCCCCAGATGAGCCCGTGGGAGTGGGTGCCCCGGTGTGGGACCAAAGCCCGGTAGGGGCGCCAGATCCCGGCGAATAGCCCCCACCGCTTGAGCGGACGGCTGATGGTGTCGAGGTCGCCCGAGAACCATAATCCTCCGAAGAGGCTGCCTGCAGCCGACCAGACGGCCCAGTCCCAGCGGCCCCAGGCGCCGACGAAGAGGAACAGGGCGCCGCTGGACCACCAGGCCAGTCGATCGTGGGTGCGTCCGGAGGGCATGTGGGTGTCAGGACTTATCAAACACTAAGTGACCGAGCCCGGGGGCTGGGGGGGCGACGATGCTAGGCGCCGTGAGGAGGCGTACGCGGGGTGGTACGGCGCCCAACGGCCTTGACCGAAAAGCGGTGCGGGTCTCCCGTGGGTCGACGAGGGCAGCGTCGAGTCCATCCGCACACTGGCGACGAACCTCATTGTTTAACAAGCCCATTAGTTACGCTCGGCGAAGATCGGTTTGAAGACGGCGTCTTCGACCTTGATGGCGGTATTGTCGAACTGGGCGAGCGTGATCACCTGCAGGTTGTCCCGCACCATCAGGTGGTCGCTGGTGATTAGCTTAAAGCCGATGGCCTGCATCGCCTCGGCTTTGGCCCCCTGATGCTCCAGGCTGGCGCCCAGCAGGGAACGGGCCGGGAACTGGCCGAGATGGTGCATGGCAAAGCGCAACAACGGCTCATACAAGTCGTGATAGCCCGGATGCATCTGCAGGCGCAGGACGTGGGGCAGTTTGCGGTGCTGGGCGACGATCTCCATCGAGGCGACGATCTTGGCGTCCCGTTCGACGACCCAGTGGTTTTCCTGGCAGTACTTCAGCTGTTCTTTGATGTAGCTGGAGACCTCTTCCAGGGCATGGTCCTTAAAGTCGCTCAGCTTGCGCTCGTCGACCATGCGGACATTGCTGGGTGTGGAGTCCTTGTACAACTCAAACAGTTGCACCGCATCGCTCGCTTTGTGCGGGCGGAAGCCCTCGGGGACCTCGACCGGGTCCGTGGCGAGTTTCAGCTGACCGGTCAGCTTGGAAGAGTTGAGCCTGTAATAGTTGACCGTCGTGTACCGGCGGAAGCCGGTTTTTTCGTACAGGCGCAGGGCACTGGCGTTTTTGGTGTCGACTTCGAGGGTGAACCGGTTCACGCCCAGGTTGTTGTAATGGTCGAAGATGAAGTCCAGCAGCTTCTTGGCGACCCCCTGGCCCCGGAATGTCGGCAGCACGGCCACGTTTTCGATGTGCCAGGTCGTCCGCTCGCGGTTGCGGGCGGGGGGCTGGATCAGGGCCCTGATCTCGCCGTCCTCATCGAAGACGTGCACGTTGAAGGCATCCTGATAAGGGTTCGGAAACAGGGCCAGGATGCGGATCAGCGGATAGATCTGCTGCCAACGCGAAATCCGTTTGACGATGTCGACTCCGCGCTGCCGGTACTCGTCGTCGAAGGCGACGTCGAAGATGTGCTTGATCGCAGCGAAATCGCTATACCGAGCGGCTCTGATCACGCATCCCGCTCCTTTCACTACCAACCGCTGCCGGACGGACGAGGACCAGTGGCGTCTGCTCAGCGGCGTTGCCGGACGGGTTGCCGAGCAGACTGCGGATCAGGGCCGGCCTGTCGACACCGGGGGTGGCAGCCACGATGCAGGCCCGCCGCAGGTTGTTGACGTCGGCGATGGCCGCTTCGACTCCCGTCTTGGCCAGGACGTCCGCCACGGCGGCGTCCGGCTCATCCGGGCCCATGACGATGTACTTGTCGAAAGGCGGCATCGTACCCGTCACATCGTCGATCAATTCGCTGGGCAGCCCCGCCACCCGGTAAAGCCAGCCTTTTTGGCCGACGAGCTTGAAGGCCGCCCCGGTCGCCACAGCCAGCAGCATCCGGCCCAAGCCGACATCGTCGATGGCGCACTGGAACCCCCAGGGCGTGCTCAGCGAGCCGACATTGGGGACGAGATAGCAGAGGCGCCTGGCCCAGTAGCCGACAGCCACGTCCTGGGGACGCCGGTAGCGCCGCTGGGTGATGGCCACGACGCTCTCGGCCATGACGATGACGTCGCCCGGTTGGGCGATCGGCATGACGTACTTGGCGACGACGTCGGCCATCGTATCGCCGTCGGTGAGGATATGGGTCCGGATGGGAAAAAGCAGCGAATCGCCCTCCTGTACGGGAGGCAACGTGGCCTGCACGTCGAACTGACCCGGCAGGATGATCTCGCAGGTCTCGACCTGGAAGGCCTGGCGCATGTACGTCTCGTAGGTCAACTCGACGACGATGGCGTGGATCTGGTCCTGGCGCTCCACCGGGCCTTCGAGCCAGACACTGAGCTCGACGCCGACGTAACTGCCGGGCTCGACAATGTGCGCCGCCCAGTAGCCGTCGGCCCGCACGTCGGCATGGCCCTGGGGATCCTGGGCCCGCAGGCTGGCTTTGACTTCGAGGCCGGCCGGGATGTCATGCTTGTAGAGGACGCGGACGGCGCAGCGGACGTCTCGCACGGTGGCTTCGTAGCGGGTGGAGAAATTGCGCACCGGAATAACCGACGTCCAGCCCACTGCGCCGGGGGCCGACATCTCCTGCCAGGCGGTCCGCTGCTTGGGCAGCATGACGAGTGGCGACCGCTCGCGACTGCCGTACCAGACTTCGGCGGCGGCAACGAAGGCGCCTACCAAGCCCAACAGGACTACCAGGGTTTGCAACAGTGGCTCCTCTCGCAGGCTGGACAGACAAGCCCAAGCCCAAACCGGCTCTTTATTCTAGCCTACCCCGGGCTACGCTCGCAACGCACGGCCCACGCCGTTCGGAGACGCACCGGTCCGCCTGATGACGCCTGGCAGCCTTCATTTAGGAGACCGTTTTCAGCCGTTCGTCAATCGTGGTCTTGACCTTGGGGTCTGTGGCGAGACCGCTCGCCTTCAGCCACACTGTTTTGGCATCCTTGAACTGCGCTTGGCTGTGATAGACCACACCGAGGTTGAACAAGGCGTTGACGTTGTCCGGGTCCTGTTCGAGGGCCTTTTTGAACTGGACGATCGCCACGGAAGGCACACTGTCGTAATAATAGGCCGTCGCCATGTCGACACGGGCGTTCACCTGTTTCGGGTCCAGCAGGAGGACGGCCTGGTAGGCCTTGATCGCTCCGGCGTATGCCTTTTTGTCGAAATTGGCATTGCCCAGGGCCAGTTGCGCCTGCAAGTCCTGCGGGTCCTTGTCGACCAGCGCCTGATAATAGGCGAGAACCTGCTCTGCGGTGGGTGACGGCGTGGCACTCGGTTCCGGCGGCTGGGTCATCCGGGGCATGACGAACATGGCGGCGGAGGCCAGGGTCACCCCGATCAGGATGATGACGGCGCTGATCCGACGGGACGTTTGCGATGCCACGGTGATGAGTCTCCTGCAGTGTCTAGTGCCTGTCTCGCTGTGTCCGCACAGGCCGAGCGTGATCAACAATGACGGCGGCACCCAGTGTCGCGCCGGAATGGCCGGAGACAAAGCCCTGATGACCCACACCCCCATTGGTGTGGGGCATCAGGGGTGACGGACCGTTGGCATGCCGACCGCTCCGGGCCCTTACCGACAGGGCCGGTAAATCGGGCGCCGTTGCGTTGCGGGCCGTTAGCCCGCAGGCCCGGTCAGGCTACGGATCAGGTCAGCACGGGCGACGATGCCCAACAGGTGCCCGTGCCCGTCGATGACGGGGAGGCGGTTGATCTTGTGGTCCAGCATCCGACTGGCGGCGACGGTAACGTCTGCATCCGGGACGATGCCGATCACCGGACTGGTCATCACGTCTTTGGCTGTCGTGCCGGCGGCTTTGCGCAACTCCTCGTCAAAATGGGGCCCGCCGATCGGGATGATCGCATCGAGCAGCGTGACGTAGATCGGGGCGTGCAGGGTGCCTTCCTTCCAGAGGAGGTCCCCCTCGCTGACCATGCCGATGACCTTGCCGTCGTCCACGACGGGGACACCGCTGATGCGGCGGGTCGTCAGCAGTCTGGCGATTTCGGACACGGTGGTGTCCGGCGTAACGGTGATCACCGGTGACGTCATCACGTCACGGACGAGGGGTGCAGACATTTCAGGCTCCTTTACATCCAAGCCCCCTCAGCCTACCGCCATCGGGCCTCGGCGACGACGGCAGTCGGTACGGATGTGGGCCCAATCAGGGGTGAGGCCCGCTAATCCTGTTATGACGGACGTTTGCTCCTTTCCATTTCGGTCGCTTGCACCTACGATTGGGACAGGTGCTTGATTGATAAGGTCCGTTTTTGCGAAAAGAGAGATCGAATGACCACACGGATGTTGCTGGCCGGCCTTGCCTGCCTGACCGTCATGACCAGCTGTAGCGCTGGTTCCATTGTTGGTGCCTTAGCCAACACCGAAGCTGGCGAAGCCAAGTTCTACAGCGAAGCCAAAGCGTATGCAATCAAGCAAGGTGTCAGTGAAGCCGTCGCCACGTGCGCCGAAGACGAGATGAAGAAGACCCTAACGAGGGCCGATATCGCAGCGTATCTCCAAGCCCAAGTGGACAAAAAAGAACCGCCGAGTGACAAAGTGTCAAAGACTACGCAGGATGCGTTAAAGCTTTGCACCGCCAAAAGCCTGACGCCCGCAACGCCTGTCAAGTAGGTGCCTTCACCGTCCGCCGCTATCTGACGGACAACAAAAAAGGCGGGTGCCGAAGGTTAAACCCTCGCCACCCGCCTCTTGGCGACTCAGCGGATCAGTGACCCAGCAACGCCAGGGCAACCAAAAGCTTGATACCAGCGGCACCCCACAGGTTCATCAGTGTGCCGGCAGCGGCCCGGACGACCTGGATCCCGCCCCAACGGCGGCTGACGATCTCACCGATGACCGCCCCGACGAAGGTGCCGACGATGAAGCCCATCATCCCCAGGTCGAGGAACATCCCGATGAAACCACCGATGATCGAGCCCCAGACACCTTGACTGGTGGCCCGCCAGGCCCATGTCCGCAGGGTCGCCGCCCAGACGTCGGCGGCAATTGCCAAGGCCAGTCCAACCAGAGCAAAGATCAGCATGACCAGATTGGGCAATGGCCCGAGCGCCTGTAGCACGGCGATGGCGACGATGATCACCAGGCCGATGAGCCGGGCGACGAGCGACGGAGCCGTCCCGAGTGCGATCACGAGGATCAGCCCGAGCAGCTGTCCGAGCGGCAAGAGCGCCGCCATCACGGATACCGCCATTACGGCATCTTGGAGCCGACGGCTCCTTCAGGCTGGAGCAGCCCACCCTTGTGGATCGTCGGGGTGACGATGAAGACAAGCTCCGTCTTGGTGTTGCGGAACTCGTTGCTGCGGAAGATGTTGCCCAGGAAGGGGATATCGCCCAACAACGGTAGCTTGCGGACGATCTCTTCACGCCGGTCCTGCAAGAGACCGGCCAAGACGATCGACTCGCCGTTGCGGACCTGGACTGTCGTCTCCGCCTTGCGGGTGGACAGGGCGGGCAAGTTGATTCCGCCCACGGAAACAGAGTTGCCCTTGTCGAGGTCGCTGACCTCAGGGGCGAGACTGAGCTTCATCGTATCAGTGCCCTGCACCTGGCCAGTGATTTTCAGGCGGGTGCCGTACTCCTGGAACTGAACATTGACCTGGCCTTGGCCGCCGATCGTGGCATAGGGGATCTGACCCCCCGACGTAAACTGGGCCGTTTCACCGTTCATGACCATCAGGGTCGGTTGGGCCAACAGCTTGGCTTTGCGGTCACGGATCAGGGTGTTCAACGTGGCGGTGATCGTGTCGGTCCGCAGGGGCAGGCCGAACTTGAAGGCGGCGTCCGGGAGGGCTTCCTGAATGCCGATGCGATCGAACCAGTCGATGCCGACCTTGCCGTCGTCACCGGTGATGATCTCGACCACCTTGACCCGGCAGACGATCTGCTCAGACCGGCGGTTGGGCAGCACTTCGATGAGGAAGTTGTGGGGCATCGCCCCCTTTTCGGACCAGATGAGCACATTGGTCACACCGGCCGACAGGGCCGTGATCAGGCCGATGCGGTTGTTGCCCGGCATGACCTGGATCAACGCGACCTTGCTGTCACCCGAGGCGAAGGTCAGGATGCCCTCCGGCACTTCGAAGATGCCGATCTGGCCGACGGGTATCTGCAGGGGGGCGACGCCGTCGGCACGGGCCGGCACGGCGGCACCCAGCCAGCCGGCGACGAGGATGGCGGCGATGGTGGTACGGATGGAGCGCTTCATGAGCGGGTGGACCTTCCTTCATCGGAGGCGGGCATGGTGTCGAGAGCGGCAGCGGCAGCGCTGGTACCCCGGTCATTGAGCATTATAGCGCCCTGTCGGCTCGCGACCGGGCGCTATGGACTGGGAACCGGATTATTTGTCCGGCTACTGCGGGCCTTTGTCCTGATCCTGCTGCTGGACATGGCCGCCGTTGATGACGGTGACCGTCACGTGGCCGTTGTTTGCCGGCTTGGGCGGCGCCGCTGCAGGTTTCGCTGGCGCCGGGGCGGCCGCCCGGGGGGCCGCTGCACGGGGCGGTGGGTTGTAGGCCCGTTCCGGAGCACGGTAGACCGGCTGCTCATGCACCACCGGGGCGGCGACCGGCGCCAATGGGACGGGCTTGGGCTTGGGCAGCTCCTCGGCGCCCAGGACGAGCGTCATCAGCTGCTTGTCGTTGTACTTCGTCTTCATGATCGTCTCGTCGTTCGGGGCTCGCAGGACGAGTTTGAAGTTGCCTTTCTCTTCCAGCAAGGTCAACAAATTGACCTTTTCGTCGGGCACGGCCAATGTGGCCAGGTTGGCCGTGTCATAGCTGCCCACCACTGCTTTGTCGTCAGTGGCATTGACCTTGGCGCCGACGGCCAGCACCAGGCTGTGCTGGAGGACGGGCACGATCTGGATTTGTTTGCTCGATTTTTCGGTGACGGTGGCAAAGACGTCGACGAAATCACCCGGCTTGACCAGCCCGGCAAGCTTATTCTGCATGGCCATGGCCCGGTGGCCAATGGGGATCTTGACCGCCAAGCCCGTCTCGGCGTTCGGATCGGACAGGCGCTTGCGGTGGATCGTCTCTCCGGCAAACATGGCCGACAGGGCGACTTTGCCGACAATCGAGTCGGAGGCGGTCGCCGTATTGGCAGGGACGTACAGGGCCGGCACATCGGTGTAGGTGACCATGCTCTTGGTGATCATCGTCCGGGCCGGCACGTCCTTGGCGACGGTGGCGACACTGAGCAGCTTGGACTGGTCGGCGAGGACGCCGGCGCTGCTGCGGATGTAGCTGACGATCAGCAGGCTGGCCGCACCGGCGCAGACGAGGGCCACGATCAGCATCCGTTTGTTGATCTCGGTCTTGATCTTGATGGCTTTGGGCGCCGCCAGCGGGGCGGCAGCCGGGGTTGCGGCCGCAGCCGACGGGGCAGCGGGCTGGCTCTGTGGGGTATAAGACGGGCTCGGCGGCACGTAGCTCGGGGCTTCGGGCTGCTCGGCGGCGGGCGGTGTCACCGGGGTGACGACCGGCGTCATCAGAGGCGGCAGGCTCGTAGAGCCCTGCCGGCGGCGGATGCGTGCCCGGATATCAATCGGTTCGAGTGCCATGTCCCACCCCTACGTGACTCAGTGTTATCCCCATCTAACACTGATATCGCCGCTCGGTCCAGCAGCCTTGTCAGTGGGCAGTTAGGGAGCGGGTAAGAGTCGGTTAAGGTATGCCCGGCATTTTGACGAGCTTGGGCATATTGGTGTATTTGACCTCGCCCAGCGGATCCGCCGCAGCCTGCTTGATCAGGCCCTGGTTAAGGTCCAGGAGTCCGATGGGTTGCGGGGCAAATCCGCGCATGGGCAGCTCGCCGGGCATCACACAGGTGGCAGAGACGGTCAGGCCCGTGGCCCGCTGACCCATCAAGGTGGCCAGCCAGTCCAGCTCCTGCAGGCGGTAGTTGAGCGTGCAGCCGTAAAAGAGGCAGCCGGCCACAAAGGGCGGAGATGCTTTGGCCGCAGGATTGGTAAACGTGAACAGGGCGGCGAAACCACTGCCGACACCCGTCAGGGAAGAGGCGCCCATGCCCGTGACCGGACGGGCTGCGCGTCCCCAGGCTGGTGCCGTGACGGTGATGCGAGCGGGATCGAGCCCGTCCAGGGCCCCCATCGCCGCCGCCTGGTAGGTGCCCCCGCTGATGGTGGCCACATAGAGGTTCGCACCTTTTTCGTTGGCCATGCTGCTGGCGGCCGACACGGCCCGGGCAGCCTGCCTGGCACCCATGGCCAGCCGCTGCTGAGTGGTCATGGCAAAGCCGAAGTAGCCGGCGGCGGCCATGATCATCACGAGCACAGGCAGGACGAGGGCCATCTCGATAATGCCCTGACCGGATTGGCGGGATTGGCGGCGACGCATCAGTGCAACGGTCCTGCTTCGGAAGCGACGATGGAGAAGAGGGCCGGTCGCAGCCATTGCATGCGGGGTCCGGCGGGCAACCCGCTGAGCGGCGTCTCGTGGAGATAGTTATAGCGTCCGTTGACCATGGCCGGGGCGCCGTTGGTGGTGGCCATCGGCTGGGCGCCGGCATTGACCCGGATGCTGTACTGCTTTTGGACCCGTGTCAGGCCGTTGAACCCGAGGGAAAAGGGCACGACGCCGCAGTCCATCTGGACGATGCTCTTGCCGTAAAGACCCAGGGCATTGGCTTTTTCGTTGCCGTAGGCGACCCCGCCGACGGTGGGGCCGCCGCCGGCATTTTCCAACAGGTCGGTGACATTGGTCATCTGCTGACCGTTCGTCTTGCCTTCGGCATTGCCGTCCGCCTCAAAGCCGCCGATGTTCATGGCCCAGCCGATATGGGCGGCTTCGGCAGCGGCGCCCGTGAAGGTATCGGGAAAATCCTGATAGAGCTTGTTCAGCGTCTTGTCCATGTCGTGGAACTTGGCCGCAT
>JACMPN010000306.1 GCA_014377495.1 Candidatus Sericytochromatia bacterium | reverse complement strand
GGCGTCCATGGCCCCGGGCACCGATGTGAACAGTTTGGCGACGATCGTGCCCGTCCCCGGCAGGTTCGGCTCCCAATAGGACACGCCCTGCCACATGGTGTAGGTGCCCGGCACAGTCCCCCAGCGGACGTCGTGGCGCCAGAGCTCGGGGGCGGTGCCGACCAGGCGGGTCAGCTCCCAGGCCGTCAGATCGGTGGCCACGTGCTCACGGGCGATGCCGACCAGTTGGGGGAGCCTGAGCAGGGCCGAGGGGTGGAAAAGCTTGTTGGCCACGGCATGCATCATCCGCTGCTGGCGGGCGACCCGACCCAAGTCACCTTGGTTGTCGTGGCGGAAACGGGCATAGGCGATGGCGTCCTTGGGCTTCAGGTGCTGGGGCCCCGGCTGCAGGTGGACGTGGAGCTTGCCGGCCCAGTCGTCGTAATGGAAGGCCCGCCCGACGTCCAAGTCGACGCCGCCAATGGCCTCCATGAGCTGTTCGGCGCCGGCGAGGTTGATCCGCACGTACCGGTCGATCGGCACCCCGAGGAACTGGGTCAGGGTCTGCTTGACGAGGGGCAGCCCCCCATACACGTTGGCGGCATTGACCTTGTCGATGCCGATGCCCGGCAGCTCCATGCGGGTGTCCCGGGGCACGGACAGGGCGCTGATCCGGCGGGTGTGGGGATCGATGCGGACGAGGATGATCGTGTCCGTGCGGGTCCGGTCACCGTCGGTGGTCAGGCCGCGGCCGGAGCCGTTGTAGTCGATGCCGAGCAGGACGATGGTCATCCCGCCGTCGAGCTTGGGCCAGAGCTGGTTGGCTGGGGCCGTATTCGGCCGCACAGTGCGATCCGAGCTGGTCGTCTGCATCACCTCGGGCGCCGGGGTGGCGACCCCGATCCAGGCTCCGGCAAACGCGCCGGTACTGGCGGCCATCAGGAGTGACATCCCAGCCGCCAGAAAACGCCAAATCGGGTTAGCCGCTTTAGGCGCTTCAGGCGCCCCCTGGCGGCTCCTCCAGTCCATGGGTTAGTGACCTTTGCAGGCTTTCATATAGCGGCATGAGTTCGACGGGCAGATCGGTGATCGTCACCGACCCGTCCGGATCGATGTAGATCTCGATATTGTCGATCCGGGGCGGCATCGGCTCCCCTGGCGTCATAGTGCCTCCTCGCCTTGCGGCGCTGTGGGCCTGATGTTGCCACGGTTGACCAGCCTGGGTGCGACTGGTCGGGCTCTTTACCTGTCTTGGCCACGATTGTACCATCGCCGTCCCCGTCGGGACCGTGCGCGATGCACGATTCGGCATTGGGCCGGCCCAGCAACGGTGAAGGCCGCCTCCCGGGCGGCCTTGCTGCAATGGTCCAAAGGGTTTTTTAGTTGAAGCGGGCAGGCAGGGTGACAGCCGTCGCCACCCAGGCGGCGATCTGCGTCAGGTTCGGCGGCGGAAAGCCGTACTGCATCGCCCCGAGCTGCATGCGGCTCGCCAGGGTCATCTGGTCCATGGGGTTGGTGTTCCGGGCCAGATCCGTGATGTTGCTGATCCCGCACAGCTGCAGGTTGCGGGCATCCATGGGCGAGCAGCCGCTGCGGACCAGGTCGGCCCGGCCCACCCAGGCCATGACGTTGTTGGCGATCTCGGCCCGCCTGGCCTTGGGCGTGAAGATGGGCACCGCACCGGCGAACAGGTTGAGGACGAACCGGCCGAAGGAACCGCCGTCGCCACCGACCTTCAGCAGTCCCTCGGAGGATTTGATGAAGAGGGCACCGAACGCATTGCGACCATCGACGATGGCGGCAAGAGGCAGCTTGACGGTGGTGCTGGCCGACGTCTGAATGCCGTAGCGGGAGGCAAAGCCGTCTTGCTGATAGGTGGACGGGCCACTGGTCGTCGACGCCGTACGCGCCGTCGGCGTGGAACCGGTCGTGTAGTTCGTCGCCTGACTTCCGAACACGTTGGACAAGGAAAAGCTCATGACAGCACCTCTCTCCTAGACCCCTGAGGTCCTAAACCCCTGAGGTCCTAAACCCCACCCGGGCCGATTTTGGTCTTGAAGTAATCCACGATCGACTCGATCAGCCCGGTGGACGCCTCGGCGATGCCCTTGTGGGCACCCGAGACCCGCATCAGGGCATCCACCCCGACGAAAGCCACTGTGCCGGCCAAAAAAGTTGCTGCCGTCATCAGGATACCCGGTGCGGCGATGAGACTGCCCACCAGGGCGGCCGCACCGGCAGCGGCGACACCGCCGACGACCGAACCCACCGTATCCGCCACCACGTTGCCCCCGGCCTGTGTGGCGGTGATCTTGCCGGTCACGGCGTGGTAAAAGTTGACCCCGACAGAGATCAGGCCGCCGACCAGCGCCGAGCGCTTGATGGTGTTGCCGAGCGATCCCTTGAAAAGACCGCCCGCCTTGGGTGCCGTGATGGACCCTTCGATTTCGTTGGCGGCCGTCCGCAGGGAGGTGGCCTTCATGCCGTGGGCGGCGACCTGCTGGGTGGTGGTGACGACGTTCCTGGCGACCATGCCCTTGGCGGCGGTCTGCACGCCGGTGCCCAGCGACAGCGCCGCATTCTCGGCCTGATGGGCGGCCCCCCGCATCATCGCCGCCGACCCTTCCTTGAGGATGGCCTGCTCAGCCGACTTGATAAAGACTTTCCTGATCCCGGCGCTGACCGCCCCGCCGGCAATGAGCCCCCGACCACTGATGTTCAGCATGTCGGCGATGTCCATCGTCTCGAAGGTCGAGGTGACCGCGGTGGAAGAGAAATTGCCCGCTTGGAACCCCATGGTGATGGGGGAAGCGATCTGCGGGAATGACACCGGCATTGCAACTCTCCTCTTTGGTACAGATAGGTTGTGGCCGCGGCACCGGCATTCCATGCGCCCGGGCCGTTAATCACCGTTTAAGGTTGGCCTAAGCCTATCTCCGCCCCCCAAACCCGGCGCCCCGGCGCCATGGCGGCAACCCCGTCCCGGCAGTCCTTGCCGCCATCGCGCCCCCCCCACTGCGCCCTGGGCGCCTAACGCCCCGGGGCGGGCAGCGG
>JACMPN010000305.1 GCA_014377495.1 Candidatus Sericytochromatia bacterium | reverse complement strand
GGACCGCCCAACTTGTAAAAGGGCCCGGGGGGGCCGCGGAAAAGGCGGCAAAACGGTCCGAGCCTCCCCCCCCCCTCTTTGGAGAGGGGGTGGGGGGGTGAGGTGAGTAGGCCACCCACCAGAGACGTGCGCTCGCACGCCACCCCCGACGAATCTCCGGTCGTGCCGGGCCCTCGCCCCGAGGAGCGCATAAATGCCCTAGTGCCGGAGGCTGACCCGGTGGGCGTTGGCTTTTTCGGTGATCGGCACAGCCCAGAAGACGAGGTCCAGCTCGGCTCTGCCTTGCAGCGCCTCGTACTTCGGCATGACGCGCACGGCGTAGCTGAACGTCCCACCGACCTCCGGGGCGATCTCGCCCTGATAGATCAGCCAGCCATCCTCAATGCCGATGCCGGTCATGGTGACGACCTTCAGGCAGTCCTCGTCCGACTGATCCTCCCGCTGGACGATCAGCTCGACGCTGAGTTCGTTGGCCGCCAGGGCGCCAGGCTGCAGACGGGCTTTGACCCGCAGCGGCTCGCCGACAGTGAGGTGGGTCGGCTGGTGCGAGTCGGCTTCGAGCCAGATCTGACCCCAGCTCCGCTCGACCTTGGCCCGCCAGGCCGCCCGGTCCTTGGCGATCGCAAACTCGTCGGCGGCGAACCGCAGCCAGGTCTCGGCCGTCGGCCGGTAAATCTTCTGGAGGTAGTCCTCGACCATGCGCTGGGAGCTGAACAGCCCGGCGCAGGAAATGATCGAGGATTTGACGATCCCCTGCCAGTCAGCGCCGCTGCCAAAGTCACCAGCATAAAAGCTGGGCACGATCACCGCTTCGAGCAGCTGATAGAGCGAATCGCTGTCCGCATCGTCCTGGGCATCCAGGTCCCGGTACTCTCGCGGCTCGCCGATGGCCCAGCCGTTCGTCCCGTCATACCCTTCACACCACCAGCCGTCCAGGATGCTCAGGTTGGGGACGCCGTTCAGGGCCGCCTTCTGTCCGCTGGTGCCCGAGGCCTCCATCGGCCGACGGGGGTTGTTCAGCCAGATGTCGACACCCTGGACCAGATGCCGGGCCATGGCCATGTCGTAGTTTTCCAGGAAGACGATCTTGCCCCGCAGCTCCGGCTGGTGGCTAAGCTCGACGATCTGCTGGATCAGCTCCTTGCCGGCGCTGTCAGCCGGGTGGGATTTGCCGGCGAAAATGATCTGCACGGGCCGGTCCGGGTCGGAGACCAGGCGGGTCAGCCGTTCGATATCCCGAAACAGCAGCTTGGCCCGCTTATAGGTGGCGAACCGTCGGGCAAAGCCGATGGTCAGGGCTTTCGGGTCGAGGAGGGTGTCGGCCTGGCGGATCATCGCCGGGGTCTCGCCGAGGCGCAGGCGCCGGGCCTTGATCCGGTTGCGGGCGAACTCGACCAGCTTGGCCTTCAGGGCACTGTGGACTTCCCAGAGCCGTTCGTCGGGGATCTCGGCCACCTTGCTCCAGGAGGGGTTTTCGCCCGTGTGGGTCCGCCAGCGGGCCCCGAGGAACTCATCGAACAACGTCGCCAACTCGGGGGCTACCCAGGTCTGCACGTGTACGCCGTTGGTGATCGAGCCGATGGGGATTTCCGCCGTGGGGATGCTGGGCCAGAGGGACTCCCACATCTTGCGGGACACGGCGCCGTGCAGGGCGCTGACGCCGTTGGCATGGCGGGACATCCGCAGAGCCAAAATCGTCATGCTGAACATCGACTGGCCGTTGACCTCCTCGCTGCCGAGGGTCAGGAAGGAGTCCCGATCGAGGCGCAGCTTGGGCCAATAGGTGCTGAAGAAGGTCTCCATCACCTCGAAGGAAAAGGCGTCGTTGCCGGCCGGGACGGGCGTGTGCGTCGTGAAGGCGCAGGTGGAGGCGACGGCTTCCATCGCTTCGCTGAAGCTCAGGCCCCCGTGGACCAGCTCCCGCATCAGTTCCAGGGTCAAAAAGGCGCTGTGACCCTCGTTGAGGTGCCAGACCGAGGGCGATATGCCCATGGCCCGCAAAGCCCGGACGCCGCCGATGCCGAGGATGATCTCCTGGGCGACGCGCATTTCCCGATCCCCGCCGTACAGCTGCGAGCTGAACTTGCGGTCGGCGGCGCTGTTTTGCTCAATGTCCGTATCCAGCAGGCAGATGGTCACCCGGCCGACGGACACGGTCCAGATCTTGGCGGAGACCTGGCGACCGGGCAGTTCGACCTTGATGATCACATCATGGCCGTTGGCGTTCGTCGCCGCCTTGATCGGGGCCACTGTGAAGTCCAACCGCTCATAGATGGCTTCCTGCTGGCCGGCGGCATTCAGCCGCTGCCGGAAGTAGCCGTGGTTGTAGAGGAGGCCGACACCGATGAGCGGCACGCCCAAATCGCTGGCGGCTTTGCAATGATCACCGGCGAGGATGCCCAGACCGCCGGAGTAGATGGGCAGGCTCTCGTGCAGGCCG
>JACMPN010000304.1 GCA_014377495.1 Candidatus Sericytochromatia bacterium | reverse complement strand
GCCGCTATCGTGTTCGTCGTCTACCGGTGCGGGATCAGTTCCCTACGGTGTGGACGCTGGAGTTCTGTTGGTTGCCCTTCAGGTCTTCGGCGACGAGGAAGTAGTATTTCTCACCCGTCAAAGGCGCCATGCCCCACGAAATGCCTGACGTGACGGTGGTCATGGCACTGACTTCGTAGGCTGCCACATCGGTGTCCGTATTGACCGTCTCGCAGTAGAACGAGAGTTTGTCACCCGCTTCGAGGGCAAACTGCTCTTTCTGGATGGTCGAGTCCTTGTTTGCGTCGCTATCGTTGTAGGGTACCAGCCATTGGTCGTTTACCCGCCCGGTCGCGGCATCCCATTCCAGGAACAGGGTGACATCCTGACCGTTCCAGATAGCATCCGCCGTGTAGATGACGGACCCGTTGCCCGCCAGGCTGTCAAAGGACACCGGGACCATCACCTTGTGGCCGGAGCCGTCCGAGAGGTGGAGGGCCTGGCCGTTCCACCGCTTCAGGGAGTACTGCCGGCCACCCTGCGTATCGGCATCCTGCCGTTCCGTCGAGACGATCCGGTACGTGTTGCCGGCGGTGCCGGTCTTGACGGTGTGGACCTCGACGACGTCTTTCAGGCCGTTGTCGTCCGAAATCGTCATCGAAACCTCGCGGGCGCCGTCGGCCAATGTGTGCAGACTGGCGGTGGAGGCCGAGGCGGCCGGTGTCTCATCTGAGATGACCGGCGCCGATGTGTCGGCCTTGCCCTTGGACATGAAGGCGTCGACGAAGCGGAGCCAGCCGGGCGAAGCGGCATTGTCGGCCTTGTACAGCTGGTAATCGTAATACTTGAGGTTGGCGACCGAGTAGATCGACATGCCCTTGGAGTTGGGCTTGTCCCCGTTTTCACGGGTGTAGACGACGGCATCGGTCACGGCGGCCATCACCGAGTCGGCACTGGTGGCGGTCGTCGGCTGGTTCATTTTGACCGAGCTGGCAAAATGGGCCAGGTCGAGGGCATACTCCGTGCCGCCCTTGCCGTGGGCGCCGTAGGTCTGGGACTGGCTCGCGGCCGTGAGGATCCCGGCGTAGACGTCATTCAGCGCACTGGTGAACGTGCTGGCCAGCCTGTCGACGCTGCGGGCGACGGCATCGACCTTGGACAGGTCGATGATGGACAACGTGCGACCGTTCGTCGTGGCATGGCGGGGGCTGTCGATGAAGGTGTCGACCACCAGTTTGCCCAGATCGACGGCCGTGGCGGTCGGGACCTTGCCCATCATCTCCAGGATCGGCGTGTAGTCCCAGCCGTGGCCAGGCTCGGTTTCTTCGGAGGCGACCATGTAGGCAAAATGGTCCTTCACGGCCATCGCCACTTCCAGGCTCGCCATCAGGCAGGCGTCGAACCCGATGATGTCCGCTTTGAAGTTGGTCGCCGTCAGGGCCTCTTTCATCTCGGCCAGCGACAGTTTCTTGCCCGAGTTCGTGTCAGGTCCGAGGCCCAGATACGAGCCGCCGTGATCCCACAGGTCGACGTAGACCTTGCCCTGTCCGGCCGCACGGGCCTGCACCTTTTCGAGGAAGGTCTGGAAGGTCTTGGCATCACCCATGTCGGCGGTCGGGTCGTTCGCAAGGAAGGGCCCGTCATTGCCGAAATAGTCGTCCTTGGCGTCGGCCTGCAACGTCTGGATGTCCAGGTATTTGACGCCCTTCCAGCCCGCCTTGCGGGCGCCGCCCATGGCGATCAGCACGTCGGTGTTGGCTTTTTCGGCCTCGGAGAGGTTGTTGTAGCCTTCCAGGATTTCCCGCAAATCGTCGGAGCCGGCCCCGGCTGTGCTGATCGTGCCCGACTCCGCTTCGTCAGCCTTCTGATCGCGCGGGGCGATGTCGTCTTCAAGATCACTGCCGATCAGGTAGATCGCCAGGAGCGTCCGGCCGTTGGCCGGGGTTACGGCACTGCTGCCGGAGCCGCCCGAGGAAGCCTGTGCCGGGGGCCCAGTGGCGACGACGCCCGCGCTGTGTATGCCGCCTGCGCTCTGGCTACCGCCCGTCTTGGCGCCGGAACCCGTGGGGAGGGTTATCGTGCAGCTGACCGTGAGGGCCAGACTGGCGATCAGAGGCAGGATCCGCCGACGGGCAGGCAACGACAACGCGAGGCGGGGGAGACGCGGCATGCAAACGGCCTTTCTGAAACTGGGGCAACGGGCCGCAGCGACGGGATTGGGATAGCGCTCGGTCAGGTGCAGCATACAAAAGCAGGTCGCAGGACCGCTAGTCGCCCGGGATGGCCGCCGTCCTGGACTCGGTCACGGGCAGGCAGACGGAAAAAGTCAGCCCGTCGCCCGGGGCGGGCTCGACCCGGATCGTGCCGTCCTGCTCGCCCGGGCCCAAACGGCAAAAAGGCCGCCGCCTGAGTGCATCAGGCGACGGCCTTTCACGGACCGTGCGGGTTATTTGCCGGCTGCACCTGCGGCACGGTGTCCTTTGGCCTTGGCTTCCGCCTCGGTCATGTAGGCGCCCTTGTCGGTCTTGCCATACCAACGGCCACCGGGCACATGGTAGACGCCGCTGTCTGTGTTGACCCAGACTTTCCCGTTCGCGGCGCCCGGCTTGGCGGATGGCTTGGCCGCTGCGGTGGAACGGACAATTGGCTTGGCGGCAGCGGGACGGGCCGTCGGCTTGGCGGTCGGTTTCACCGTGGGCTTGGCCGTCGGTTTCGCCGTCGGCTTGGCCGTCGGTTTCGCCGTCGGCTTGGCGGTCGGTTTCGCCGTGGGCTTGGCGGTCGGTTTCACGGTCGGTTTGGCGGCAGGCGCTTTGGCCGGGGCTGCAGTGAAACGGCCGGACGGCGCACGGCCGGGTGGCACGGCCGAGGCTGCGGGCGACGGGGTGAGTGTCGGCTTGGGCGCCGCATGGACGGGCGCCGTGCCGGCGAGGGTGACGAGGCCGGCGACCAGGAAAGCAAACATGCGCTGCATTGAAATCCTCTTGTGGGCTGTGATGGGGGGATGTGATGCGGGTGTGGGGGGCCAACTCTATCGTGGGAGGTGTGACGGAACACGGCCCGCAGTCGGCGCTCAACCGTTCGACGATGGCGTGGCAACGTCGCTGGTGACGACGTCCGGGTTCATGTACGCCCAAAGGGTGAAGACCGCTTTGGCGTCGGCGCTGGTGCTCCGGCCCGTCTCGCCGGCAGCCGGTTCATCTGGCCGAGGGCCGGTCGAGGTGGTCAGCCCGTCGATGTCGCCAGGTTCGGCCGTATCTTCGATCCCCGCTGCCGGGGTGACGTCGTTCCGCAGGTCGTCGAACATGGGCGGCTCCTTGGGTCCATCGGCGGTGCTGCGCGCCGACACGTCCGTGTGTCGGTTAGTCCCGATGACGATACCCGATGAGTGTGAGAGTCGCCTGAGAACCGCCGTCCCATGCCGGAAAGCCAGGTGGCAGCAGGCCAAAAGTCGCACTTTGCAAGGGCCGGGACCCGATTGTGCGCAGGAGGTTGCCAGGACGTCATCGGGAGATGAGACGTGGCCCGATCGGGTCCGGACTAGCCGCTGAAGGGGTAGGGCAGGTGGTTGAAGACCCGTTTGACGGCGGGGATCAGCCCGAGGGCCTTGATGCCGGAGCCGGCGATCATTGCCGTGCCGCCACTGATGCCGCTGGTGATCCCGATCCGTTTGACGCCTGCGACGGCACCCTTGTTCCAGGTGTCGGGATCGGCGGCCAGCCGGGCGGCCGTGCCGGCCACTGCCGCCGTGGCGTTGGAGACCCCGACGAGCAGGATCGGGTTCAACGTGTTGAAACGGGCGGCGACTTTGCCCTGGATCGCCGGACCGACGAGATTGCCGGCGGCGATGAACAGCCCGCCCTGGGCCCCACGCAGGGCCCGGATGCCCACCCGGTGGTCCCAAATCTGGCCATCGAGCTTGTTTTTGACGACCTGGACGGCGCCTTCGGCAAAGGCCTGTGCCACGGCGGTCCCGACGAAGGAGATGACGATCGCCTGTGCCTTGCCGCTCTTCAGCGAGGACTTCAACAGTTGGTCGGCAACGATGCTCGTGCCGATCGGCAGGAGGACGTCCAGGGCGATACGGGCGCTCCCGGAGACGTCGTTGATGATCGGGGCCTTTTTCGCGCTGGCTGCCGGCGTCGCAGTGCGGTCCAACGGACGCAGGCTTGGCTGGCTGGCGACTGTGTGAATTGGCATTGTCATCCCTCTCCCGGTCCCAAGCGTCTTATCGGACAAAGCGACTGAAAGGCTTCTTAACATTGGATTAGATTTTGCCGAAGGTTCGACCTTTGGCCCGGTGGTGCCGACCCCGGCTCGAACCGGACGATCCGCCTGGGCAGCGAAAGAGCCCTCAAGGCCTACATGGCGCCCAGGACCCTGGCGCTGACGGCGTTCGGCCAACCCGGCAAACAGGGGTACTGCGTCATGCCCCTGACCGGGCCGAAGCGCTGAGCGGTTGCCGGGACCTGGCCCCGGACGGGGTGCGCCCCTGGTGATTACGCCCGGCGGCAGCGATGATGGGACAAACACGCCTGTGATCGTGACGAAGGGGAACCGTTTTTGCTTGGCAAACTGATCGGTCTTTTTGGCTACGCCCCAGTGGAACAGACCTGGAGCGGGCTGCTCGTCAGTCTTTTCTGGCCACTCATCGGCCTGTTCCTGTTCCTCGTACTCACTGTCGTCCTCGGCCTGGTCGCCCTCGCCTCCGCCGCCCGGTTGGCCGGGCGTACCGACCACGTTGCGGCTTGGCATCGCTGGCCGACGGTGGTCGCCTGTGCCGCCTGGCCGGTGACGGTGCTGGGGCTGGTGATCAGCGCCGGCTTTGGTTATGTTGCCTATTGCGAATGGCGCCATGTGGCGCCGGTCGGGCAGGCGGCGGGCGCCGTGGAAGTCAGTCCCGGCGTCAGTCTCGTCATCGATGCCACGGGGACCAGTGTCTCAGTCCATACGGCCACCCAGTCCTACACGATCCCCGGTGTCACCCGGATCGGGATAAACGGTCCCTGTGTCTACGGGCGCCGGATCGCGGCCCCGACCTGTTTTCTCACGGACATACGGGATGGCAAGCTGGCGTATTTCGCCGATGAATCCGCCCTCCACTACGGAGGCGACGCCTATGGGCTGACCCGAATGGTTCTCACGGATGCCAAATCCCTCTACAGCACCCGCCGCCGGGCGTGGATCGACGGGCTGGTCATCACGGGCGAACTGCTGACGATCGCCGCCCTCTGGTTCGGCTGGCGTCGCTACGTCAAGGCGATCCTGCCACCCGCCAGCTGACGGGCTGGGGCACGGTCCTCCCACCACCCTCGAAAGCAAGCGGTTGTTATCCGTCGGAAGGCTCTCGTATTATTCATAAATGACGCCGAAAGGCACTCGAAAGGCTGACTAAATGATCGATACACGAGCGATGCCCACCCTGGCTGATCTGGTCTTCCATCCGCTGCCCCCAGGCCCGGCATCAGCGTCGGCCAGTGGCCCACACATGCTGCCGGAAGGCGGTTTCGTCGATCCGGAAGAGCATGTGGACGTCTCGCAACTCCATAGCCTGTCGGAGAGTGCTGTCGGTCTCCGTTTTGATCTGGGAGCGCCCGCCACGCAGGGGGCAATGATCGCCTTTTTCACGGCACATGCCAATCATCCGGCGACGGAGATCCGTCGGCTGGGCCCATTGCTCAGGGTCACCTGCGGCGACGACAGTCTCACGGTCAATGTGGGCGATCTCGCCAAAACTATGCGTCCTTCGTCCGGTAGTGAGCAACCGATCGATCCGTTCAGCAATCTGTCTGCCTCCTTACTGGTGTTCGAGGCCTGCGAGGCGACCCAGATCCCGCCAATGGCAGCCAAGGCCATTCTCACGTCCTTTCGGGCCAACAAAACGGGGTCG